>NZ_CALAEQ010000196.1 GCF_937891065.1 uncultured Lutibacter sp.
AATGATTAATAACAGGAACTTCAATTCCATCTAAATAAAATTTATTTTCAGAAGGCGATCCACCTCTAATAATGATATCATTTCTAAAACCTGGATTAGAAGCAACACCTGGTAAAGATTGAATTACTTTTAAAATATCTCTATTGCCGCCAGGGTTTTTTTCAATTTCTGCAATTCCTAAAGTTTGAACAGAGAGTGGACTTTCAATTGTTTTTTTAAACAACTTACTTTGAACAACAACTTCATCTAACTGCTCATTATCTTCCAATAATTCTATGAAAATATATGGATTTTTATCATTTGTCACCAAATAATCTTCTGACACAGCTATTGAATAGCCTAAAAAAGAAGCTTGAACCTTCACATATCCCAAAGGAACATTCTTAATAACAAAATCACCATTTTCATTTGAAATTGCACCAATATCTGTTCCAATCACAATAACATTTACAAAAGGCAAACTAGCTCTTGTTTGTATATCAATAACTTTTCCTTTTAATGTTCCTATATTTTGTGAAAATCCAACTATTTGGCTTAATAAAAACAAACACAAACTAACTTTTTTTATCATCCTCTATCATCTAAATTTTAACAAAATTACATTTTTTGTTTAACATAAATAAATTTATGTTAAACATTTTTATTAAATTATATAAAAAAACCTCAAACACAGTTGTTTGAGGTTTTTTTGTGGTGAGAGAAGGATTCGAACCTTCGAAGCTTGCGCAGCAGATTTACAGTCTGCCCTCGTTGGCCACTTGAGTATCTCACCAGAATTTCAAAAAAAAACTTCTCCTAAATTTAGAGAAATCTTGTGACCTGGCTGGGGCTCGAACCCAGGACCACCTCCTTAAAAGGGAGGTGCTCTACCAACTGAGCTACCAGGTCAATTTTCCCATTTTAATGGGGTGCAAATATAATAGTATATTTTAATAAAACAAACTTCTTTTTTATTTTGTTTTACTTAAATATGCTTCCCTTACTTTCTTGAATAAATTTGAAGAATAAACGAATTCTACAACCGCCTCATTTTCAGTTTCAAATATCTCTTCATTGGTACCTTCCCAAGCATTTATACCATTCTTTAAAAAAATAATTTTTTCTCCTATTTCCATCACAGAATTCATATCATGTGAATTAATTATGGTTATAATTTGGTATTCATCTGTAATTTCTTGTATTAAATTATCAATTACAGTTGCGGTTCTTGGATCTAAACCAGAATTAGGCTCATCACAAAATAAGTATTTGGGGTTCATCACAATTGCTCTGGCAATTGCTACACGTTTTTGCATTCCTCCAGAAAGTTCAGCTGGAAATTTATTATTTACATTTTCTAGCTTAACTCTATTTAAAACAGCATTTACACGATCTAACATTTCAGACTTAGATTTATCTGTAAACATTTTTAAAGGAAATAGTATATTTTCTTCAATTGTTAGCGAATCAAATAATGCTCCTCCTTGAAAAACCATTCCCATATCCTGCCTTAATTGCCTACGTTCTTTTATTCCTAATTCACTTTGTATTCTTCCATCAAAAGAAATTATTCCTTTTTCAGGGATGTGTAATCCTAGCAAACATTTTAAAAAAACTGTTTTACCTGATCCACTTTGACCAATTATCATATTAGTTTTCCCCTTTTCAAAAGTAGTAGAAATACCTTTTAAAACGGTTGACCCATTAAATTCCTTATATAAATCTTTAACTTCAATCATTTATCCTAAAAGCATTTGAGTTAAAAAATAATTCAATAATATTATGACTATACTTGTCCATACAACAGCTTTGGTACTTGCTCTACCAACTTCTAGTGAACCACCTTTTACATAAAAGCCATGATAGGCTGGTATGGTAGTAATTACAAAAGCAAAAACTACTGCTTTTGTTAAGGCGTATTTTATATAATAAGGGTCAAAATCTAGTTGAATCCCATAAATATAATCTTCACTATAAAATAAATCGGTTAACAACCCTGCATAATACCCTCCAATAATACCCATAAACATAGACAACAATATTAGAATTGGATAAAAGAATAAAGCTGCTAGTATTTTAGGTAAAACTAAGTAGTTTAAAGAATTAATTCCCATAACTTCTAAAGCATCAATTTGTTCTGTAACTCTCATTGTTCCCATACTTGAAGTAATATAAGAACCTACTTTCCCAGCCAATATAATTGACATAAATGTTGGTGCAAATTCTAAAATAATACCTCGTTTTGTTGCAAAACCAATTAAATACTTAGGTATAAATGGACTATCAACATTTAATGCTGTTTGTATAGCGACAACACCTCCAACAAAAAAGGAAATAAACATTATAATACCCATTGACTTTAACCCTAAATCATCAATTTCTCTGAATAATAGTTCTCTAAAAACTGACCATTTCTGGGGTTTTTTAAAAACTTGTCTTAGCATAATAAAGTACTTTCCTATATGCTTTAAATAATTCATTTAAATTTGTTTTTGCTAAAATATTAAATTAAAACTACCTATTATCTTTAATAAATATAAATTTAATACAAACCATTAGAACTACTACTTTTTTGAAATAAAAAAAGGCTTCATTTGAAGCCTTTTTAGTCTTTTAAATCCTATTAATATCTATATACAATTGCATTTATATTCATTCCCGCTCCAACAGAAGCAAAAATAACAACGTCACCTTTATTAATTTCTTGATTTTCAATTTTACCTCTTTTCACTAAATCAAATAGTGTTGGAACTGTTGCAACTGAACTATTTCCTAATTTGTGAATGCTCATAGGCATAATACCTTCAGGAAGTTTTGTTTTGTACAAACGATAAAAACGTTTAATAATAGCCTCATCCATTTTTTCATTTGCTTGATGAATGAATACTTTTTTAACATCCAAAATATCAACACCGCTTTTATCTAGTGCAGATTTCATAGCTGTTGGAACATTATTTAAAGCATATTCATAAATTTTACGGCCGTACATTTTTATATAACGAGTATCATTATTTTCGTTTTTATTAAATGATTTTCCGAAAAATAAGTAATTACATTCGTCTATAGTATCTGTTTGAGCTATATGACTTAAAATTCCCAGTGAAACATCACTTTCAATAGCTTCAACTACACAAGCACCTGCACCATCTGAATATATCATTGAATCCCTATCAAAAGGATCTAAGACTCTTGATAAAGTTTCTGTTCCAATAACCAAGCATTTCTTTGCAATACCCGATTTTATATAAGCTTCAGCTTGTATCACACCTTGAATCCATCCTGGACAACCAAATAGGATATCGTAAGCTACACAATTTGGATTCTTAATTTTTAAATTGTGCTTAACTCTTGAAGCTAAACTTGGTAAAATATCGCTCTGAATTGAGGAACTTTTTACATCTCCAAAATTATGGGCTAAAATTATATAATCTAATTGTTCAGGATCAATATTTGCATCTTCAATGGCTTTTTTAGCCGCAAAATATGCCAAATCTGACGATGTTAAATCTAACTCAGCATAACGTCTTTCTTCAATTCCCGTTATAGCTTGAAATTTCTCAATAACAACTTCATTTTCATACTCCATTAAAGAGCCGTCTTCATTTAAGAATTTATTTGTTAAAAAATCTGAATTCTTTTTAATTACTCTTGGAATATAACTTCCAACACCTGTAATTATTGATTGTATTTTCATTATAAAAAATTAGTGTTCAAATTTAACAAGCCTTATTTTTTTAACTCATTAATTTTAATTTCCATTACGGTGGCTATCGACAAAGCTCTGGTCTTTGCAGTATGTGCCATCTCCCCTTCAAACAACTCATCAATAGTTAGGTTAAAGTTTGATAACCAGCACTTAAAGTGTGTTGAATTGAAAGGTTTTGTGTTGTGTAATTTTAGGTGTGGAAGCATTGCATTTTTACGATACCCACCGGAATAAAACAATACATTATCCCAAAAATCAACTAAGGTTTGCAAATGCTCTTCCAAAAGAATTGGATCAGTGAAATCTTCGAAAAAATGAGATACTAATTTATCATTCATTAGCCTCACATAAAACTCTTTCACCAGTAAATAAATATCGTCTCTATTCCTTATATCATTTTTCATAAATAAGTTATTTACAAAAAAGATTTATCGAAAGCAATTGGTAATAAGTCTAAAATAGAATTCGTTTTAATAACCTTACCAACTTCTCCCATAAAATACACTTCAACTTTATCTTTCTGCTTTAATTCGTATTCAGATAAAGTTTGTCTGCAAGCCCCACAAGGTGCAACAGGTTCTTTTGTTAATTGACTTGATGAACTTGCTGTAATTGCTAATTTTAAGATTTTAAGATTTGGGTATTCAGAAGATACTTTCCAAATTGCAACGCGTTCAGCACAGATTCCAGAAGGGTATGCTGCGTTTTCTTGATTGTTTCCTGTTACTATCGTTCCATCTTCTAATAGAAATGCTGCTCCTACCTTAAAATTGGAATATGGTGCATATGCATTCTGTTTAGCTTCAATAGCTTTATTCATTAAATTTTTTACTGAATTTGAAAGTTCTTCAATAGAATCAAACACAGTAATTTGAGTTTTTATTTCAACTTTTTTCATTAAAAATTATTATGTTCTTTAATTAATTTCAAACAATTGCCCAAAATCAAATGACAACGAAAAACGAAGTGTATTTTCTAAAGGGTTGTTAATATCTGAAGCATTAAACAAATAAGAAATATCAAGTTTTGAACTTTTAAATTTAAATCCTGAACCAATTGTAAAATATTTACGCGCTCCTTTTAAATCACTTTCATTAAAATACCCTGCTCTAATAGCAAAAGAATTATCATACATATATTCAGCTCCTAAAGCCCAAGTTACTTCTTTAAGTTCTTCACTAAAACCACCTGGCGCATCTCCGAAAGATGAGAAAATTCCACTAACAAAGCTCACATCTTCTTGAAAATATGGAGCTTCTCCATCATCATTTAATGAGATGCTTGGGGTAGGAATTAATAATTTATTAAATTCTAAATTTACACTTACTTTATTGTAGCTATCCAAAATAAAATCAAAACCTCCTCCAATTTTTAAGTTGGTAGGTATAAAATTATCTTGTCCGTCATCTGTGTAAGACACTTTCGGTCCTATGTTAGAAATATTATAACCACCTCTCCAAACACCATTGAAGTTTCCATAATTTTTTTCCTCAGATTGAAAATATCCTGAAATATCTACCGCAAATGTACTTACTGGTTTAATAGTTGAATTTGCAGATTCAATACCTAAATCTGAACGAATATAACGCATGGTAACTCCCATAGCATAGGTTTCACTAAGTTTTAAAGAGTAGGAAGCGTCTAATGAAAATTCATTTAATTTTTCAGTTCCTTCAGGGGCTCCATTAATATCAGTTAAGTCTATTTGACCTAAATTAAAATATTTTAAACTAGTTGCCCAGGCACTTCTATCATCAATTTTATTAGCAAATGAAAACCCTCCTAAAAAAACATCATTTGTAAGCTCACGCAACCAAGGAGTATACACGATTCCTAAAGTATATTGCGAAGGCATAAATGCGAATTTTGAAGCATTCCAATGCTGTGAATTTGCATCTGGTGATGTTGCTACACCAATATCTCCCATACCTCCCGAACGTGCATCAGGTGCTATTAATAAAAATGGGGCTGCAGTAGTTATTGTGTTTTGTGTTGCTTGAGCATTCAATTTTGAAAATGCTACTAAAAAAATAAGTACTAATGTGGTTAATTTTCTCATTAATTGGGTTAATTTAACTGAACAAATATCTTAATTTATTATTGAAGTATTACTAATTTTTCTATTTTTTCTGCTTTAGCGCTAGTATTAAGCGACTTAACTTTCAATTTATAAACATAGACTCCTTTTCCTATTTTTGAACCAAAATCATCTAAACCATTCCAAGCTATTGTTCTTGATAAATTACCTTCAGTTTGCACGGTTTCATTAATAGTCTTTACTAATTTACCGGACACTGTAAAAATTTGAATTTGAACATTTAACAGCTCATTTGGTTTATTATGATTGAACCAAAATTCTGTATAATTAACAAAAGGATTTGGGTAATTAAGCACATTGCTTAAAACAAAATCACTATCATCAACTATAAAAAAAGAAAACGTTGTTTCTGATAAATTATTGTAAGTATCCCAAACTTTTAAAGTTAAAGAATGTAATCCTGTTGATAAATTTCTAAATTGGTAATTTACTTTTCCCTTTTTATAATCATTTAATTCAGTTCGATAAAAATCGTTTAAAAGTATTGGATTAGCCTGATCTCCATCTAAAATTGCAATAATGTCGTGATCTACAGCAGTGATTGAGGTGTTAATACCGCTTTCATCTTCTAATACGGCAATAAACAAAGGCGATTCATTAGTACTGCCTCCATCAACAAAATTTAAATCATTCATGTATAATTGAACTATCGGGCCTGTATTATCTTCAGGTGCATCCACATTTATTCCTCCTATGGTTACGTCAAAATTATATCCTGCTTTATCTATGCTATTATTAGATGCATAAAAACTAAGTTTCCCCTTTCCATAAGCTACTTTTATATCTCTTGGTGCAACAAAATCAAAACTAAATTTTCCAGATTCAACTTTTGACCTTCCTTTAAATATTTTACTCTCAATAGCATCAAACTGCATGGTAATATTCCTATTATCATTATCTAAAGTGGTTTTATTTATAGACTTATCATAAACTGTAACGTCTAATTCTCCTTCAAAATCGTTTAAGATTTCACCTATTGAATTGGTGATTTCACCTTCAAAATTAACATATGATAGCGCTTTAATAGTATCTAAAGATTGTGTAATATTCACTCCATTCATTTTAGTGATTTTAATAGTTGGGCTTGGCAAACTAAGCTTCATTGCTGGATCTCCTATGGAATACACAAAATAACGTTGTGATGTAGAAAATTGATTCTTAACATTCATTAAAGACTCTGCAATTGAATAATTTTCATCATTAAAATTTAACAGTGGTTTTATTAAGCGTTCATTTAAAACCTCACCAACACTAATAAAAACTTCTCTTGTAGTTGAAATTAATGATGAAGCTCCTCCATTTTCATTCCAAAACAAAAATTCACCAGCTGTTTTTCTTAACGGATTGTCAAATCGAGAAAATTCACATGTTACTGTAATAAATAATGGTAATTTAAATTCATTTTTCCAATTTTGGATTTGTGAAACTTCTAAAATTCTTTCAGCAGCCCAACCATCTTCTCCTCCATGTCCAAAATAATCTACTAAAACAGTTCCCTTTTCTACTTGATTTGAAATTTCGGTATTTACTGTTGGATATCTGTTCCCTCCTGAAGAAGTTTGTTGTGCATATGCATCCATATACACTTTTTTTAAATTAAAAATGGGTTTGTTAACTGAAATAGTATCTGCAATTTTTTCCATTTCAATTTGTAATATTTCCTCTCCAGCTGAATCAATATCATCTGCAACTAACGTAATTTGAGTACGCCAATCTCCAAATGCTTTTGGGTTGTAATAATTCAAAATTTTATCAACCACTTGTTCAGCTTGTAAAATATCTGAAACTGGTATTCTACCCGTAACAACATCTTGTCTTTCAAAAGAATTCATTTCCCCTTCATTGGCATCCATCATTCCATAAAAGTCATCTGTAACATAAGATGTTGCTAAATTAAAACTATCAAAGGCTTCAAAAACCGGTACTATATTGTTATTTCCTCCTATTCTATCTTTATAGTCGTAAGATGCATCACCAAACAAACACACGTATTTTAGTTGGTTGGTTGTTGCATTATCATACAAATGTTTTACAAAATCTCTAATTGCTGAAATATCTTGTGAGCCCGAAGAAAATTCGTTATAAATTTGATTTAATGAAATAACTTGGACATTTAAATTAGAGTTTTGAATGTGGTAATTTGCCAAACGTTGTGCCTGGTCTGCTAAAAAATCTTGCGTAATAATTACGTAGTCTATATCTCTTAAACTATGTAAGTTTTGATTTGGTATTTTAGCATTTTCTATAATTTTAGGAGTATAAAAATCAATTTCATTTACAACTATAAACTCTTTAAACGCTCCTCCGTTAATTTTAAATGTAAAATTAGAACCTACAGCTTCATTTAAAACATTTTTAGAATTCTGAGCATCTGTCACATCCCAAATCCAATTTATATTTGATGAATTTTCAATAACATATTCAAAAACACCTGATGAATTAGTGATATCAAAATTTCGAAAAGAAAATTGTTTTCCTGAGGCAATTAACTTTTTCTTTCCTAAAACTTCAATATAATCTAAATATGCTTTTGCTGAAGGATTACCATTATTATTATACGATATTTTAATAGGAACCGAATTTCCCGAAAATTGGAATGCTCCGCTATTTTTATTTGCTACAGCTTTTGTTAATCCTCCATTAGCAGGTAAATTAATTGTAAATAAAGATTGGTTGTTTACTTCAACTTGCATTTGTGAAGCAACTGATGATTCAGCTACACCTCTAGCTCTCACAATAATATTTTCTGAAGCATCTATATTAGTAAAAGGTATAAAATACTCTTGAACATTTTCTATACTATAATTATCACCAAACCATTGTTGACCAATCGCAAACATATTAACTTCATCTTTTTCGAAAAAAGTATAGTCATGAAATGTTGTTATTTGTTGGTTTGCAGCAGCAGAAATTTGTGTATTATCTAAAATTCTTTTTCCCTGAGAATCAGCAATAGTAATAAAATAATAAGATTCATCTGAAAAAATATTGAATTGATGTTCAACCTCATTTAAATTACTACTTTCAACATTTTTCCAATTATGAGGACCTTTTGCATAAAACAGCACATAATCATTACTATCAAAACTGTTATCTTCTTCACCTTTTACATAAATAGCATTTTCTTGTAATCCATCAAATCTGAAGTCACTATTTTTAAATGGAAGCATTTGCCCACCATTTCCATAGATTTTGATATTTTTAGGATTTAATGATTTCATATCAATTCCTAAACTCTCCATAAAATCTCTATCCAATTTATAAACACCTGATGTGTCAATTGCAAATTTATACCAAATGCCTGAAGCTAGCACCGAGTTTTTAACTGAAGAATTTTTAGCACTTCTATTTATTTTAGATGCTACTAAATTATATTCTAAATCAAATGAAATAATTCTCTTGATGTTATTTCCTTCTTTTAAAAATGGAATTAAATTTAAAATCGCAACAGTTTTATTTCTAGATTTTACAATATTAAATTCATAATTAAGTGCTAAGGGAATGTAATTTGTTTTTAATAAATCAGTGCTATTTTTAGTTAAAGTTTCAAAAATAATATTTTTAATAGAATAGCTATTAACGTCAAGTCCATCAGCAACTTCCCACATTTCAGAAAAAGAAGGATTTAAATTTTCATCAATAAAATTACCTTCAACTAAACTCGTTTTAATCTTAAAATCTTTATTTATGCTAAAGTCAACATTATCAATCCATTTTAGTTGAAAATTTTTAAATTCATTTTGTTGAGAAAAAAGCAAATTTCCAACTATAAAAAATAATATTAAAAAGCTTTTCTTTAAGAGATTCATAGGTTAAATAACGGTTAATTTTAATTGTTATTTTTATAAAAATACAACATTACATATAATAAAGAACAAAAACAATCGTTACAAAAACATAATAAAATATTTTATTAAAATAATTTCTTGCGAAAAAATTTATTTAATGTAAATTGCGAGAGATTAAACCCTAATACGTAAAAACGAAGATGAAAAATTTATTTAATGTAACACGAATTTTAATAGTCGCTTTTTCAACTATATTATTTGTTAGTTGCCATAATAGAAACTCTAGAGACAAATCAGTATTAACCGGCTGGGATTCAAAGGATAAAGCAGCTGCAGGTTTTTCCACAAATACAAATTACCGTGGTCAAATATCTCCTCCAGGAATGGTTTTAATTGAAGGAGGTGCTTTTACAATGGGTCATGTACAAGATGATGTTATGTTTGATTGGAATACAACTCCCATAAAGCAACAAGTACGTTCTTTTTACCTAGATGAATCTGAAGTTACAAACTCTGAGTATTTATTTTATTTAGAATGGATGGAAAAAGTTTTTCCACCTAGTGATGAAAATTATAAAAATATTTATTTATCAGCTGTTCCAGACACATTGGTTTGGAGAGATGTTTTAGGCTTTAATGAGTTATTAACAGAAAATTACTTAAGACATCCGTCGTATGCAGATTATCCTGTTGTTGGTGTAAGTTGGATACAAGCTAACCAGTATTGTAAATGGAGGACTGATAGAGTTAATGAAAAAATATTAATGGACAAAGGTATTTTAAATCCATTATTTGAAAGTGATTCACTTGAAGTAAAAGGGCAAAATAATTTTAATACTGATACTTATTTAGAAAATCCATATTTACTTTTTAATGGAGATTCAACTATTTTCAATAAAGGATTACCTTCCAATAAACTAAGAAAAAAAGGAGATCCTAAGCCCGCCAAAGGTTCCTTTACAGGAAGACATGCAAAAGTTACTGACGGCCTTTTAGCTCCTAAATTTAGATTACCTACTGAATCGGAATGGGAATATGCTGCAAAAGCAATTATAGAACAAAGGGAATATAACAATATTAGAGGGAGAAAGAAATACGCTTGGGATAGTAAATATACTCGTAACAAAAATAAAAGAGTACAAGGAGATCAATTAGCCAATTTTAAACAAGGAAAAGGAGATTATAGTGGTGTTCCTGGTTGGAGTAATGATGGTGCAGATATTACAAACCGTGTAAAACAATATGATGCTAATGCATTTGGTCTTTATGACATGTCTGGAAATGTTGCAGAATGGGTAGCTGATGTTTATAGACCAATTGTGGATAATGATGCTAATGACTTTAATTATTTTAGAGGTAATATTTTCACTAAAAAGATGATTGATTCTGAAGGAAAAGTTGTGATGGTTGATGATGCTTCAATTGAATACGATACATTAGACAATGGTAAAGTAGTTCCAAAAAACATACCTGGAAGCATTAAATACATCGCAATTAGTGATCGAGATGCTTACATGAGAAACAACTATGAAAAAGCTTATAATGTTGATTCTAAAGATGGAGATTTGGGATCAACCAAATTTTACGCAAAAAATGAAGATGAACTAGAAACAAAGCCAAGGATGTATAATTCGCCTATAAAACCAAGAGTCATTGGTGAAAGTGGTTTATTAATGCAACAATATGATACTAAAAAAAGAACGACTTTAATAAGTGATAAATCTCGTGTTTACAAAGGTGGTTCATGGAAAGATAGAGAATACTGGTTAGATCCTGCTCAACGTAGATATTTACCAGAATATATGGCAACTAACTATATTGGTTTTCGTTGTGCTACAGACAGATTAGGTACTATGACACCTAAAAGAAGAAAACCTACAACAACAAAAATTAGATATTAATCGAATAATTTAAAATAATATGAAACCTCATTGAATATTCAGTGAGGTTTTTTTATATTTAAACTATGAATATTGAACAATTATACAAATTATATACTGAGACCTATTTAGTAGATACTGACACTAGAAAAGTTAGAAAAGGAAGCATTTATTTTGCGCTAAAGGGTGAAAACTTTAATGGAAATAAATTTGCCCTTGAAGCTTTAAAAAATGGTGCTAATTACGCTATTATTGATGAAGAAGAATTCAAAACTCATCAAAGTTGCATTTTAGTAGACAACGTATTAGAAACCCTACAACAATTAGCAAATTTTCATAGACAAAAACTCAATATTCCAATTATTTCTTTAACAGGAAGTAATGGCAAAACAACAACTAAAGAATTAATAAATGCTGTATTAAATACAAAATATAGAACAACAGCTACTTTTGGTAATTTAAACAATCATATTGGTGTGCCCCTTACTCTTTTAGCAATGACCCCATCTACTGAAATTGGCATTGTTGAAATGGGCGCAAATCACTTAAAAGAAATTGATTTTTTATGTAAAATAGCTGAGCCTAGTTTTGGATATATTACAAACTTTGGAAAAGCACATTTAGAAGGTTTTGGCAGTGTTGAAGGCGTTATTAAAGGAAAGTCTGAACTTTATGATTTTTTAAGAGAAAATAAAGGATTTGCTTTTGTTAATTCTGATGACGAATTACAAGTAAAACAATCTAATGGAATTAATTCAATTTCATTCAATAAAAGCGCTATTCAATTTGTTGACGCCAATCCATTTGTTAAAGTTCAGTTTAAAAATACAATTATTGAAAGTAAATTAATTGGAAAATATAATTTCAATAATATAGCAGCAGCAATAGCTATTGGTAATTATTTTAAAATTTCAGAAGAGGCAATTAAAAATGGTATTGAAAACTATATTCCTACAAATAACCGTTCTCAAATTATAGAAAAAGGGACTTCTAAAATAATTTTAGATGCATACAATGCAAATCCAACTAGTATGCAAGCAGCACTTGAAAATTTTAATGAATTAAAAGATTCTTCTAAAATTATATTTTTAGGTGATATGTTCGAATTAGGAAAAGAAAGTAAAAGTGAACATCAAAAAATTGCTGAATTAGCTACCTCATTTAATTTTTACAAGGTTTTTTTAATAGGAAAAGCATTTTCTACAACTCATGTAAAAAATGCTTTTATTTATGATAGTTTTGAAGATTTTAAAACTTCAAACAAAAATTTAGCTATTGATAATACTACAATCCTAATTAAAGGATCTCGTGGTATGGAATTAGAACGTATTTTAGACTTGCTCTAATTTTAATTGTTTTCTGTGATATTCAATTAAACCATCAATTGGTCTTCTCACAATATTGCCAATTTTAATCATATGATATCTTGCTACATCGTTAATAATATCTTGTGCAAAATAAGCTATTGAACCCACGAAATGAACAGGTAATTGTGCTGATTCCGGAAATGGTAATATTCTATTTTTAAAGAAATCCTTCATTCCTTTGTGTAGCACTTTATTGAAATAACAATTACGTTCATTTCTTAAAATAAATTCTGCAAAATGAGCCAAATATGCATTTGGATTTTCTTCTTTATAAATATTTCTTTTAATAGTATCTGCATCTAAATTATATTGCTCTTCAAATTTTTTGGCAATATCTTTGGGCATTTTATTATAGTAATAATCACGTATCAATTTTTTTCCAAAATAGTTTCCACTAGCTTCATCCATTAAAATATAGCCTAATGATGGCACTCTAGCATCAACATTTTCACCATCAAAATAGCAACTATTTGACCCAGTACCTAAAATACATACAATCCCAGGTTCAGAAGTTACAGCATATACTGCTGCATAAGTATCTTCTTTTACAACAACTTTAGCATTCACAAAAAATGATTCAAATGTAGATTTTAAAAAGGATGTTAACCTTTCAGTTCCACAACCTGCACCATAAAAATAAACATGCGTTACATTTTCTTTGCAACTCATTAAATCTTGGTTTTCTTGAATTCTATTTTTCAATAAACTTTCACTCAATATTTCAGGATTCAAACCTTCTGTTCTCGTCTTAAAAATTTGTTTTCCAGATTTATCGATTAAAATCCAATCAGCTTTGGTTGAACCTCCATCTGCAATTAAAACCATTTTTTGTGAATTAAATTTGTATTATTTTACTGAATAAATATATTCAGCTAAGTCAACTAATTTAGTTGAATAACCAAACTCATTATCGTACCAAGATACTAATTTAAAGAAATTATCATTTAAAGCAATACTTGCTTCAGCATCAAAAACACTTGTTCTTGGTTCAGAAACAAAATCTTGAGAAACAACAGCTTCATCAGTATATCCTAAAACACCTTTTAATTCGTTTTCAGAAGCATGTTTTAATGCAGCCTTAACTTCAGCCCAAGTAGCAGCTTTTTTTGTTCTCACTGTTAAATCAACAACAGAAACATCAGCAGTTGGTATTCTGAAAGACATTCCAGTTAACAAACCATTTAATTCAGGAATAACTTTTCCAACAGCTTTTGCAGCACCCGTTGAAGAAGGAATTATGTTTGTTAAAGCACTTCTACCACCTCTCCAGTCTTTTCTTGAAGGACCATCAACAGTTAATTGAGTTGCAGTTGTTGCGTGTACAGTTGTCATTAACCCTTCAATAATTCCAAAGTTATCGTTAATTACTTTAGCTAAAGGAGCTAAACAGTTTGTTGTACAAGACGCATTTGATACAATTGTATCAGCAGCAGTAATTTTTTTATGATTTACACCCATTACAAACATTGGTGCATCAGCAGAAGGTGCAGAAATTGCAACTTTTTTAGCTCCTGCAGTAATATGCTTTTGAGCTCCTTCTAGGCTTGTGAAAATCCCAGTACAATCAAGTACTATTTCAGCACCTACAGCATCCCATTTTAAATCTTCTGGGTTACGTTCAGCACTAATTCTAATTTCTTTACCGTTAACAACTAAGTTACCGTTTTTTACGTCAATTGTTCCATCGAATTTCCCGTGAACTGAATCGTATTTTAATAAATATGCTAAATGTTCAACATCTAACAAATCATTTATACCTACTACTTCTACATTTGGTCTACTTGCAGCTACTCTAAAAGCTATTCTTCCAATTCTACCAAATCCGTTAATTCCTATTTTAACTGTTGCCATTCTAATTTATATTTAATATTTGTAATTATTATTCTGTTTTATATTGATGTTATTTCAGCTACTTTAAGTAACTCCTCATTTATGTCATTATTCATTTTAATAGCCTTATCCAATTCAACTTTTGATATTTGATTGTTTGTAATACCAATCATAACTCCCGTAGTTCTATCCAATAATGCTTCTACAGCTGCTACTCCTAATCTGCTTGCCAGTACTCTATCAAAGCAGCTAGGCGAACCTCCACGTTGCATATGACCTAAAACTGATACTCTAATATCATAGATTGGAAAATTCTCAGTAATATAATCAGCGAGTTCAAAAACGGTTTTTCCAATTTTATCTCCTTCAGAAACAACAACAATACTTGATGTTTTTCCATTGGCTCTACTTTTATTCAAAGAATCAACCAATCTATCTAATCCTAAGTTTTTTTCAGGGATTAGTATTTCTTCAGCTCCTGCTCCAATCCCAGAATTTAATGCAATAAAACCTGCGTCACGCCCCATTACTTCAATAAAAAATAATCGGTTATGTGAACTTGCTGTGTCACGTATTTTATCAATAACCTCAACTACAGTGTTTAAAGCAGTATCATATCCAATGGTATTATCTGTACCGTAAATATCATTATCAATAGTTCCAGGAATACCAACAAGTGGGAAATTATACTCTTCCATAAATTTTAGTCCACCTGTAAATGTACCATCTCCTCCAATAAGAACCAGTGCTCCAATACCATGTTCCTTTAAATTTTTGTAAGCTTTCGCTCTACCTTCTTCAGTTTTAAACTCTAAAGAACGAGCCGATTTCAAAATCGTTCCTCCTTTATTTATAATATTACTTACGTGTCGAGCATTTAAAGTTTCAAAATCTCCTTCAATTAATCCTTGATATCCTCTATAAACTCCCACGCATTCAACACTATAATAAGTGCAAGCTCTAACAACAGCTCTTATGGCTGCATTCATTCCTGGAGCATCACCTCCTGATGTTAAAACTGCTATCTTTTCAATTGGTTCATTCATAGGGTAAAAATATTGCTCAAAATTACTCTAAAATCGATTTTTTTCCTATAAAAATGACCAATATCGACTATAACGATTTCGCTAAATATCCGAAAAATAGAGTTCTTATTTGAACTCTATTTTTTTAATTAAAATACCTAATATCAATTCCTTAAAACAAATTTAGTGAATAAGTATTTTATATTTAAGGAATTTGTTTGTTATATTCTAAATTCATTTAATAGTATCAATTTAAACTTTGATAAAACTATTACTATTCTCCTAATTTTAAAATTAAAGAAGCTAATGGTTCTAATTTTAATTTTATAATACCTTTTCCATTTTCAACCGTTAAATTTGAAGACAATTCTCCATCTAATTGTTCTGTCAACTTATAAGTACCATCTGTTAAATTCCAAGTAGAAATAATATCTTTTGGAATCTTTAAATCAAAATCATAGGTTACATTATCATCAAAATTGGAAATAATAATTAGTTTTTCTTCAGCTGACCATCTTACAAATGAAAATACACGATGATTATAATTTTCCGTATTGTCTTTATTATAATAGTGAATCTCCTTATATTCTCCCATTAAAGCGCTGCTATTAATGCTAAAATTAAGTAAGCGTTTGTAAAAGTCTCGTAAACTACTTTCATTTTCTGATAATTTAGCTCCATCAAACTTCCCTTCATTCATCCAACGTTGATGGTGAGGTACACCTACATAATCAAAAATTGAGGTACGAGTTGAAGATCCAAAACCTGCATTTTCATCACCAGGTTCACCAACTTCCTGACCAAAATATATCATTGTAGGTGAAGTACTTATAGTTGCTGAAACTACCATTGCCGGTTTTCCTTTTTCAGCTGAATTTGCAAACTCTGCACTTGCAATACGTTGTTCATCATGATTTTCTAAAAAATGCAACATATTATGCTCAATATCAGTCTTTTCATTTTGAACTCCGACTAAGTGATCTGTCCAACCGTGGCCTTGCATAATGTGTTTTATAGAATCGTATAACGCAACTTTATCATACAAATAATCCATTTTTCCTTTAAAAATATAATCACGGTATAAAGCTGGATTGTAAACTTCTGCTAAAAGAAAAGCATCTGGATTTTTCATTTTAATAGCTGAATTCATATAACTCCAAAATTCTACCGGCACCATTTCTGCCATATCATAACGAAAACCATCAACTCCTTTGTCTATCCAATATAAAGCAATATCTCTAAATTTAACCCAAGAACTAGGGACTGTTTTATCTTTCCAAAACTCATAATGAGCTTTGTAATTTTCATTTTCAAAACCTTGTGGTAATTCATCAAAATCTTTTCTACCATCAGGACTTACACCATAATTAATTTTAACCGTTTCATACCAATCATTAATATCTGGTTGTGCTAAACGAGATCCATTACCCGTCCATTTTGCAGGTTTTTCTTCAAATTTACTGTCTGAAAGCACATTTATTTCTCCACCTAAAGGTTGGTAATCATTTTGCCAGTTAGGAACTACAAAATCCTGACCTGGAATATAATAGAAGTTATTATTTTTATCGTATTCTACATTTTTATCATCACTCGCACCAAAATCTTCCACACCTTCAGGATTGGTTTTTCCTTGGTAATTTCTTGCTACGTGATTAGGCACAATATCAATAATTACTTTCATTCCAATCTTATGTGTTCTCGCTATCAAAGCTTCAAACTCTTCCAATCTTTTTGAAGGGTCAACAGCTAAATCTGGATTTACATTGTAATAATCTTTCACAGCGTATGGAGAACCTGCTCGGCCCTTCACTACATCTGGATCATCGTTTGAAATACCAAATTCGGTATAATCTCTAATCACATCATGATGCGGCACACCTGTATACCAAATATAAGTAACACCTAAATCTTTTATTTCTTGAAGCGCCTTATCAGTAAAATCATTGAATTTTCCAACGCCATTTTCTTCAATAGTTCCCCAAGGTTTATTTGTGGTATTTGTATTACCAAATAAACGTGTAAAAACCTGATATACAACTTCTTTATGATTTTTTTTAATTTCCATAGTCTCTTCCGCTACTTTTTTATCTTTATTACAAGCGGCAAAAATAATAAATAGACTTACAAAACTGCCAATAAGTGTTTTTTTCATTTTATTTATTTTTTAATTAAGCTAATTGCAAATCCACCGCCTGCTGCCAAGTGTAATATCTCTTTTGATGTATTTGTAATTTGTAATTTTCTAATATTTAAACTTGTCGGATTTTTATCCCAATGTGTATCTTCTGCATCTTCATAAATAGTAGCTTCATAAGTTATTCCTTCATCTAAAAAACTAAAATCAATTTCTAAGTCACGTGCATTTTCATCTGTAATACTACCTACAAACCAATTATCTGTTTTACGTTCTTTTCTCGCAATGGTTACAAAATCTCCAATTTCTCCATTCAAAACTTTTGTTTGTTGCCAATCTACACCTACATCTTTTATAAACTGAAGCGCAGGATTTCCTTCATAATTTTCAATTAAATCTGCAGCCATTTGAACCGGACTATAAATAACTACATACAAAGCTAATTGTTGAGCAATGGTTGTATTTACCTGATTGTCTTTTTTCCATTTATCAAATTTAATATCAAAAATTCCTGGTGTATAATCTATTGGACCAGCAAGCATTCTTGTAAACGCAACAATTGATAAATGTTCTGGCGGATTTCCTCCATCAGAAGACCAAGCATTAAATTCTTGTCCACGTAAACCTTCTCTAGAAATAGTATTAGGATACGTTCTTCGCAATCCAGTTGCTTTAATAGGTTCATGAGCATTAATTGCTACTTGATACTTTGCCGCCTTAATTACAGCATTGTTATATTGATTCACCATATATTGCCCGTGATGGTATTCTCCTTTTGGAAGAATTTTTCCAACATAACCTGTTTTTACAGCGTGAATTCCTAAACTTTGCATTAACGCATAAGCAGTATCTTGTTGTTT
The DNA here is from genome assembly GCF_937891065.1 of uncultured Lutibacter sp. Lineage (GTDB taxonomy): Bacteria > Bacteroidota > Bacteroidia > Flavobacteriales > Flavobacteriaceae > Lutibacter. Next base: position 18,668 of record NZ_CALAEQ010000196.1, read on the forward strand.
TTCATAAGTTTGAGTTGCAGCAGAAGTTTCGTGATGCATCACAATTTCAACACCCTTTTCCTTTCCATAACGCACCACTTCTTTTAAATCATAATCTGGATATGGAGTTACAAAATCGAATACTCCTTCTCTATCTTCAAAACCAATCCAATTTTCCCAACCTGTATTCCAACCTTCAACCAATACTGCTCCAATGTTATTTTTTGCTGAAAAGTCTATAAATGCTTTTGCATTTTCAGTAGTTGCTCCATGTTTGCCAGAAGCCATATCCCAACTAGATTTTCCTAAATGCATTTCCCACCAAATACCAGTATATTTTGTTGGTTTAAACCAAGAAACAT
>NZ_CALAEQ010000197.1 GCF_937891065.1 uncultured Lutibacter sp.
GAAACACCCCAATAAACCCTAACCAATCTGTAGTACTCATAATTTTAAGTTTTATGTATCAATTCAAAAATTATTTAAAACTTCATATCCATTTTAATATTTAAAACACGTTGTGTCATAAAATTTGGGATGCCATAAAATTGCTTTGAATACACATCACGTACCCAAGTATTTGTAATCGCGTTTTGTATATCGAACATATTAAAGATTTCAAAACCAACTGAAAATTCTTTAAAGTTACTTTTCCAACCGCTATTAAATTGATTTTTAGCATCCGTAAAAACATATGAAATACCAATATCGGCTCTTTTGTACGCATTTAATCTATTTTGATATTGATAAGGGTCGGTATATGACGGTGAACCTCCAGGGACACCCGTATTAAATACTAAATTTAAATACATTTTAATATTTGGAATGTTTGGAACATAATCTTGAAATAACATCCCAAATTTAAACAGTTGATCGGTTGGACGAGAGATATAACCTCTGTCATCACTATTTTCTGCTGTTTTTAAAAAACCAACACTTATCCAACTTTCTGTACCTGGTACAAATTCTCCATTCAACCTTAAATCTAAACCAGTAGCATAAGCTTTTGCATTGTTATTGGCATTGTATCTAATTTTAACATTATCAACAGTATACGTATTTACATTGGTTAAATTTTTATAATAAATTTCAGAAATTAATTTAAAAGGTCTATCCCATAATTTAAAACTATAGTCATTTCCTAAAACTACATGGATAGATTCTTGAGCATCAACAGTTGGGACAACAGTTCCTGCTGTATTTCTAAGTTCTTTGTAAAAAGGAGGTTGATTGTACATTCCACCTGAAATTCTAAATAGCATATCCTTATCCCAATCAGGTTTTATGGAAAACTGACCTCTAATACTATAAATAATTTGATTTGTAGTTGCTATTTCTTCCCCATATACATTCCAATTATGTGAGCGCACACCTAAATTATACCAAACTTTATGATCATTCCATGTTGCATTTTTACTGTATTGAGCAAACCAAATTAAGCGATCAATTGTAGTGTTATTTTTAGCTTTTATACTTTGAAAAGGAGTTATTTCACCAACAAATGGTTCGTAGGGTTGATTGTTAGAAATATGATGTGGAGGACGAATACTAAAACCAACGGAATCTATAACTTCCCATTCATTAATGCGGTCTTTGATGTCTTCTTTTTGGTATTTAACACCAAAATCTAATTGATACTTGTCCTTTTTATAGATCCCTTTTAAGTCAATATTGCTAATTAAGGCATCAATATCGTTTCTTGCATGACTTAATTGCGAACCAATTCCTTCAGAAAATTCAACATTCCCAAAATCGCTTGATCCAAAATCATTATTTACTTCCCCTAAATTATAACTGGCTAAAATATCGTAATATTCTTCTTCAATAGTGTGATATGCAGATGTTGTTAAGTTTAAATTTAAATTATCATTTACAATATAGCTACCTTTTAAAGCTCCAAAAACCGTTTCAAATTTATCCTTTTCTTGTCCATCATAATATACAATCAGCTCTAACGGATTTGAAATCGTTCCAAATTTTGTTCTTCTAGTTATTGGAGTATAATTGTAATTATTGATTGAAAAATTACCTAAAAAGTCGATATTTAATTTAGAGTTTACTTCATATGATACAAATGTTTGCACATCAGTAAAATTTGGATTTGCAGTAGTTTCAACATCTTTACTATTAATAAATAAACTGTTATCTCTATAACGAACACCTAAAATGGCACTTAGTTTATTGTGAAGCATTGTACCTTCAACAGTAACACTTCCACCTAATAAATTGGCATTAATTGTAGTTGCTAATTCTGTTGGTTTTCTGTAGGTTATATCTAAAACAGAAGAAAGTTTATCTCCATATTTAGCTTGAAAACCACCTGCTGAAAATTTAATATTTTGTACCATCGCAGAATTCACAAAGCTTAGGCCTTCTTGTTGTCCTGAGCGAACTAAAAAAGGACGATATACTTCAATTCCGTTTACGTATACCAAATTTTCATCAAAGTTACCACCACGTACATTGTATTGTGTACTTAATTCGTTAGTGTTGTTAACGCCGGGTAAAGTCATTAATACATTTTCAACGCCATTATTGGCGCCTGGTATTTTTACAACATCAGCCACATTTATTTGAATAAAACCTTGTGCTTCTTTTTTAGAATCTTTTACAATAACTTCATCAATTTCTTCAGTTTTAAATTCTAAAATAGGGTAAAATCTAAACGTTTTATTTTTTGGAATTTTTACAGTTTTTGTAAATGAAATATAAGAAATATGTCTAAAAGTAATATTAATTTCAATAGATCCAGGCACTGTTAACTCATATTCTCCCTTGTTATTGGTGGTGGTTCCATAATTTAAATAAGAAATTGCCACTCCTTCAATAGGTTCTTTATTGGTGTTTTTTACAATTCCTTTGATGATAGAATTTTGTGCAATAGCTATATTTGAAATCAATAGAATTAAAGTGAGGAATACTATTCTTAACATATGTTACTTATTTTTTTCTAAAGAAATTGGCGTTTATGGTGCTTGAGTTTCCAACATTATCTGTTACCGTTACTTTAATGTTGTGTTTGGCAGTTGTAAACACTTTATCATTAAAATCGTAGGTTAAAGTTCCATTTTTAACATTGTATTCTAATAAAACCCATTCACCATCAATTTCTCCTCTATAGGTATTTATACCAGAATCATTATCAGAAATTTTAAATTTCAATGTTTGAGAATGAGATAACCATTGTTCATTTTTAAAATTATTCAAGGTGATTTCAGGATTAGTTGTATCACTTTTTAATGTGAAATTTCCTAATTTTTTGGTTGAGGTATAAAATGTTGAATCTTTTTTTACGGTAGTTTCGAAACTTGTTTCCCCTTTTTTATTAATTGATGCAATATATAACTGCTCTTTTTCTTTAGAAGTATAGTTAGAAACATTAAAAGTTAAAGTATATCTTTTATTAAGTGGAACAATAGGCTTGTGTACCTTTACAATAGAATCTTTTACATCAAAATCTAAATAGAAGTCTTCATAAAAAGTGTTTTTAGGAAAAGCGATGGTAATTCCATCTTTATTAAATTTATGAAAAGCAGTTCTATCAATTTTATAAGGTGTACTTATTGTTTTTTTCTTAACTAATACAGCATCTTTTTTTCCTTCAATTGGAATTGTTATTTTTTGTGTATTTCCTTTAAAATCTTCAGCAATTATTTCTACGTTATAATTGAATCCATCTTCAACGGTTAAATATCCTTTACTAATTGATTTAGAATATAAGCTTAGTTTGTTCTCAGGTTCAATAAAACATTTTTGTACTCGTTGATTGAGGTTTTCTAAACGTTCATAATCAATTAATAAATTAATGTATTTACTTTCTGAAAAGGAAAAGGAAGAAGCTTCAAACTCGTGGACTTTTTCACCATTTACAAACATACTTAAATTGTAAAGTCCGTTTTTATTATAAGCACCATCTAGTTGATCATAGGCATTTATTCCAAAACCAATTTTCCCAAAAGCTTTAACCTTAGTTGCTAATAATTCTCCATTTTTTAAATTAATAAGAGAAAGTTGCGTAGGAATTGCAATCCCATTTATAGAAGAGTTATCATCGAAAGAATACCCTATTAAAGTATTTATTCTTGGCTTTTTGGAATCATCAACTTCAATGCCAAATAGCATTGGGTTAATTGTTTTTTCAGTTTTAGTAGCTCTAATTTCAAAATGTAAATGAGGTCCTACAAACCCTCCAGTACTTCCGCTAAAGGCAATAAGTTCTTTTTTTGAAATTGGTAGTTCTTTTGAAGAAGGAAACACATGAATTTCAAAGCTTTCTTTTTTGTATTGTTCCTTTTTAATATAATCTTCTATGCGTTTATTAAATTTTTGTAAATGAGCATACACAGTTGTATAACCGTTAGGATGTGTTATATAAACAGCTTTTCCATAACCCCAATGAGAAATTTTAATTCTGGAAACATAACCTTCTGCAGCAGCATATACATTTAAACCTTCTTTTTGCTGCGTTTTAAGGTCTAAACCTGCATGAAAATGATTGGTTCTAAGCTCTCCAAAAGTACCAGATAAAACCAACGGAATATCTAATGGACTTTGAAAGTAATTGGTTGGATATTCACTATTTACAGATAAATCTCCTTGCCCAAAAGCAATAAAATTACAAAGTATGAATAGTATGTTGAGTAACTTTTTCAAAAATTTTGATTTTAAGCTAAAATACTAAATATTATGAACTATAAAACTTATATGAGTGCACATTTAGTATTAAAAATCATAAGTTTTTTATAAAATGAAAAAAAATAGTTGTAATATTCTTTCAAAACACTAACTTTGTAACATGTAGTTTACATTCTTTAAAGTATTTATGAGTAATATTACAGAAGTAGTTAATTTAGTTGAAAATAAGCTTAAAATACTTTTAGAAAATTATATTTTTTTGAAAGAAGAAAATGAGTTATTGTACAACAAAATAACAGTTTTAGAAAATCAAATAGTTAAAGAAAAGCAATTGTATGATGAGATTGAAAATAAACATCAAACATTAAAAATTGCTAAAACTATAGAGGGCAGTAAAGAAGATAGAAGAGAAACAAAACTTAAAATAAACGCTTTAATTCGTGAAGTTGACATTTGTATCAATCAACTAAGCGAGTAAGATCTTTAAAATGATGGAATCTTTAAAAATAAAAGTAACTATTGCAGGAAGAGTATACCCAATGAAAGTGAAAAATGAGAATGAAGAAGAAGGGATGCGAAAAGCAGCCAATAAAATAAACGATTTAGTTACCAAGTTTGAAAAGAATTATGCCGTTAGTGATAAACAAGATGTATTAGCAATGTGCGCTTTACAATTTGCATCACTAATTGAAATTAATGCCATTAATAATGAAGAAGATTTGTTAAAAGCAACAGAAAAAATGAATAAACTAAGTGTTTTAATTGATGAACATTTAGAAAAATAAGTTCTTTAAAATAAAAAATAATAATAATACTGCCTACATTAGTTATTGTTTGTTAAACTCAACATTATACCTTTATAAAGGGTGAGTCTAAATATAAAAGCAAGCCGTCTTCGAACGGATCCTTGACCATTTAGTTAGCCTTAATCTTGTTTTAAAGGAGTTTTCAAAACCTTTCTGATGTAGGCTTTTTATATATAAATTAAATTATGATAGAATATATAATGCCAATTATAATTGGTATCGCAATAGGATTAGCAATAGGTTATATTATTGCTAAATTTTTAGAAAAAACAAAAGCAACTAAAATTTTAAGAAATACAAAGAGAGAAGTTACATCTATGCTTAAAGAAGCTAGAATTGAAGCTGACATACTTAAAAAAGATAAAATTTTACAAGCAAAAGAAAAATTTATCGAATTAAAATCGGAGCACGAAAAAGTAATTATTGCTCGTGATCAGAAAATGGCGGAGACAGAAAAACGTGTTCGTGATAAAGAATCACAAATCTCTCAAGAGTTAGATAAAAACAAAAAAATAAACCTTGAGATTATTTCTAAAATAGAAGATTACGATAAAAAAATTGAATACTTAGAGCGTAAAAATGACGAAGTAGACAAAATGCATAGAAAGCAAGTTGAGAACTTGGAGGTTATTTCTGGGCTTTCGGCTGAAGATGCAAAGAAAGAGTTAGTTACGTCTTTAAAAGATGAAGCTAAATCTGATGCGATGGCATTTATTCAAGATTCGATTGAAGAAGCCAAATTAACAGCGCAACAAGAAGCTCGTAAAGTAATTTTAAACACTATTCAACGAGTTGGTGTTGAACAAACAGTTGAAAACTGTGTTTCTGTATTCAACATTGAATCAGATGATGTAAAAGGGAGAATAATAGGTAGAGAAGGACGTAATATTCGCGCTTTGGAAGCAGAAACAGGTGTTGAAATTATAGTTGATGATACTCCTGAAGCAATTATATTATCTTGTTTTGATCCTATTAGAAGAGAAATTGCGCGTTTATCATTACATAAATTAGTAACTGATGGGCGTATACATCCGGCTCGTATTGAAGAAATTGTAAAAAAGACAGAGAAACAATTACAACAAGAAATTATTGAAATAGGGAAACGTACCGTAATAGAATTAGGTATTCATGGTTTACACCCTGAATTAATAAAAACTATTGGTAGAATGAAATATCGTTCTTCTTATGGTCAAAACTTATTACAACACTCACGTGAAGTTGCAAACCTTTGTGGTATTATGGCTGCAGAACTAGGTTTAAATGCTAAGTTGGCTAAAAGAGCTGGTTTATTACACGATATTGGAAAAGTTCCTGAAACTGAAAGCGACTTACCACACGCATTGTTAGGTATGGAATGGGCACAAAAATATAATGAAAGTGCAGAAATTTGTAATGCCATTGGTGCTCACCATGATGAAATTGAAATGACGACTTTAATTGCACCAATTGTGCAAGTATGTGATGCTATTTCTGGTGCAAGACCAGGAGCACGTAGACAAGTATTAGATTCATATATTCAACGTTTAAAAGATTTGGAAGATGTTGCATTTGGGTTTACAGGTGTTCAAAAAGCTTATGCAATACAAGCAGGTAGAGAATTACGTGTGATTGTAGAAAGTGAAAAAGTAACCGATGCAAAAGCAAGTGAATTGTCTTTTAGTATTTCTCAAAAAATTCAAAATGATATGACTTACCCAGGTCAAGTTCGTGTTACGGTTATTAGAGAAACAAGAGCAGTAAATATTGCAAAATAAACATCATATTTTATAAAATTGTATGGTTTAAGTTAAATTCTTAAACCATATTTTTTTGTCAAATTTTTCCTATTGAATGATTTAAAACTGAGCCTATTCAATGATGTCAAACTGATTATTCTTTGTCAAACTGAGCTTGTCGAAGTTTAGTTTTTTTAATTCAGAAGTCTTCAACTCTGCGATAAAACTCTGGACAGGCTCAGCTCAGACTGACTATTAAGTAGTAAATATACTTCAAGTTAAAAAATCAGCTACTAGCACTCGCTTATTTCCTTGGGTGAAAAGTATTCACAACTTCTTTTAAAAAGCTTTTATCTAAATGCATATAAATTTCAGTAGTTGTGATGCTTTCGTGGCCTAACATTTGCTGAATTGCACGTAAATCTGCTCCACGTTCTAATAAATGTGTTGCAAAAGAATGTCTAAATGTATGCGGGCTTATTTTCTTTTTTAGACCTATTTTAATAGCTAAATTTTTAATAATAGTAAAAATCATCACACGACTTAAATTTTTTCCTCGCCTATTGAGAAACACAGTGTCTTCAAACCCTTTTTGAATAGCAATATGAGACCTAATTGCAGAAACATATAACTCAATATATTTTTGAGTTTGTACATTAATTGGTATAAAACGTTGTTTATTTCCTTTACCAATAACTCTAATAAATCCTTCATCAAAAAACAAATCAGAGAGTTGTAAACTGGTTAATTCGGAAACTCGTAAACCACAGCTATATAATGTTTCTAAAATAGTTCTATTGCGTTCACCTTGAGGCTCACTTAAATCAATAGCGGAAATTAGTAAATCTATTTCTTCTAAAGATAAAGTATCTGGTAATTTTCTTCCAATTTTTGGTGCTTCAATTAAATCGGTTGGATTTTCTTTTCTATAATTTTCAAAAATTAAATAATCAAAAAAATTACGAATGCCTGAAATTAATCGTGCCTGTGAGCGCGGATTGAGTTGTTTGGAAATAGAATAAATAAATTGTTGTACAGTTTCTTCAGTAATTGCAATTGGGGAAACTGTAATTTCGTTTTCTTCTAAGTATGAAATCAATTTTTTTACATCACGCGAATAACTCTCTATTGAGTTTTTTGCCAATCCCTTTTCTATTTTTAAATAGAATTGATAGTCTTGTAGCGAATTATTCCATTTCATATGTTTAAATTTTATTTTTTAGTGGTAACATATGCTGTTCTCTATTAATCATTTTTTAGTCTGTCAAAATTAGTTATGCTCGTTTCATTTGATAAAAATAAGGTTTATATTTACACTTTAATAATTTAAAAAATGAAAATACTCATATTAAACGGACCAAATTTAAACTTACTTGGAAGACGTGAACCTTCAATTTATGGTAATTTAACTTTTGATGAATATTTTGAAACCTTAAAAAAGAAATACAATAACATAGCTTTACATTATTACCAAAGTAATGTTGAAGGAGAATTGATAAATAAATTACACGAAGTTGGTTTTAGTTTTGATGGCGTTATTTTAAATGCAGGTGCTTACACACATACTTCGGTAGCAATTGGAGATGCAATAAAAGGAATTGAAACACCTGTTATTGAGGTTCATATTTCAAATGTTCATGCACGTGAAGAATTTCGTCATGTTTCTTACATTGCACCCAATGCAAAAGGTGTAATTGCTGGTTTTGGTTTACAAAGCTATGAGTTGGCCTTAATGAGTTTTTTGTAGTTCTTATTTCATTTTAATGCTTTTTTTGTTATACGGATTAGTTTAGTAAACTGTAGATCTTTAAATGTTTTGTGTTACAAAAGTCACATTTATGAGTAAAAAAGATTAAATTACCTTTTCTATACAGTCTTTTTAATTTCACTCCATTGATATGAATGACTTTTTTAATTATGCCACACCTATTATTTATGCTTTTTTGATCATAATTTGGGCATATATCTTTGTATTTTATTCCAAGAAAATAAATTTTTTAGAGAAGAGTGATAAATTATTAAAATTGCTCTTAATAATTTTAGCAATAGATGCATTTCGGTCGTTTTTTGAAAGTGTTTATTTTGGTGTTTGGTATACTTCTTATGCAGGAATTATTCCTATAGAAGTTTTTAACTTTTTGGCACAATCCGAAATAGTTTTTTTTCCAAAATTATTTAATTTATTAGTTGCAATTTTAATACTGATATTAATTGTAAGAAAATGGCTTCCTGCAGATCAGGCACAAAAAAAGAAAACGGATGATTTATTAGAAAAACAATCCTTTGAAATTAAAAGGTTGTTAGCCGCTGTAGAACAAAGCGCCAATACTATTGTAATTACTGATATTAATGGACTTATAGAATATACAAACCCTAAATTTACAGAAGTTACTGGCTATAGCGCCGCAGAAGTTTTAGGTAAAAATCCTCGTATTTTAAATTCGGGAAATCAATCAAAAGCATTTTATTCAATTTTGTGGAAAACCATTTCAACAGGGAATGTTTGGAAAGGTGAATTTCAAAATAAACATAAAAATGGCATATTATTTTGGGAACAAGTAACCATATCGCCTATTAAAAATGACGATGGCGAAATAATTAATTATTTAGCCATAAAGGAAAATGTTTCAGCATTAAAAGAAAGTGAAGTACGCTTAAAAACCCTTATCAATGCATCACCTGACGCTATATTTTTTAAAGATGGAGAAGGAAAATGGGAAGAGATAAATAAAGCAGGGTTAGCACTATTTAATTTAGCGAATACAGATTATAAAGGTAAAACCGATAAAGAATTAATTGCATCACAAGCTTTCCTTGAAGAAGTGTTATTAATATCTGAAAAATCAAATAATGAAGCTTGGGAGAAAAAACAAGCAATCGAACTTGAAGAAGTTTTCCAAACACCAGAAGGGAAAGACATTTTTTTAGATGTTATAAAAGTTCCATTATTTAATAGTGATACTTCAAGAAAAGGGTTATTAATTATAAAACGTGATATTACATCTAAGAAAGAAGATCAAATAAAATTGGAAGAGCAAAAAAGTTTATTTGAAACAATGTTTAATTCAATAGCCGATGGAATAGTAATAACAAATACTGAACGTGAAATTATTTTAGCGAATAAAGGAATGCAAACAACATTTGGTTACTTGCCAAATGAATTGATAGGTGAAAAAACAGCAATGTTTTATGCTAATGAAGAAAAATATAAAAGTGCAGGGAACGCTATTTTTTCAAATACGAGTAAACCTTCAGATAACCTCTATGTAACTTATTATAAAAATAAAGGAGGCGCTATATTCCCAGGAGAAACTTTTGGTACAAAATTGTTTAATTCTAAAGGTGCTTGGATAGGGAATTTAGGTATTATGAGGGATATTAGTGAAAGATTCAAATCACAAGAAGCATTGCAACAAGCAGCAGATATGATTGCAAGTTCTTTAGATATGATGGCGTTAATTGATGAAAATTTCACGTATATTTTGGTGAATAAAGCTTTTGCACAGGCTTTTGGGGCAGATCAAAAGCAAATTATTGGTAAAAATGTGATTGATGTTTTAGGAGAAGATACGTTTCTAAAAACTATTAAACCGAATGCTTTAAAATGTTTAAATAAAAATATAAGTATCAATTATCAAGAATGGTTTGATTTACCTGTTTATGGAAGGTGTTTTATGGATATAAATTACTATCCATTTTACAATGAAAATAAAAAAATTACTGGATTTATAGTAAATGGAAGAGATATTACAGTGCAAAAAAATAGTAAAATTGATTTAATTAAAGCGAAAGAAAAAGCAGAAGAAAGCGACCAGTTAAAATCAGAGTTTTTAAGTAACATGTCTCATGAAATTAGAACCCCTATGAATGGTATTTTAGGTTTTTCCGATATGCTGAGCAATGAAGGATTAACTGATGAAAAACGAGCAAATTTCATAAAGATAATACAAAGTAGCAGCAAGCAGTTAATGCATATTATTGATGATATTTTAGAAATTTCAAGATTAGAAACAAAACAGGTTTCTTTAGATGAAAGTGAAGTTTGCTTGAATGATGTATTGTTAGAATTATTTTCAATTTTTGATTTAAAAGCCAAAGAAAATAAAACGCCATTATATCTTAATAAGGGGCTTTCTAATAAACAAAGTACCATTATTACGGATAAGACTAAACTAAGTAAAGTACTTAGTAATTTATTGGAAAATGCTTTAAAATTCACCAGTGAAGGTTATATAGAACTAGGTTATTCTTTAAATAATAACCAACTTGAAATTTATGTAAAAGATACAGGAATAGGTATTGATCCAAAAAAGCATAAATCCATTTTTGAACGTTTTTCTCAGGCAGAAAAAGATTTATCTAAAAAAACTGGTGGTTTAGGTCTTGGCTTGTCAATTGTGAAAGAAAATATTGAATTGCTAGGAGGTCAAATAAGCTTAGTTTCAGCTATAGGTGAAGGAGCTTCATTTACTCTTTTAATACCTTATAAACCGGTACATTTATTATTGGATGAGGAAGTAAAAGAAGACATTCCAACCATTTTAATAGCAGAAGACGAAGAAGTTAATTACATTCTTTTAGAAACATTAATTAAAGATGTTATTAAGTTTGAATGTAATTTAGTTCACGTTAAAAACGGGTTGGAAGCATTGCAAATTTGTAAAAAACCAAGTACTATAGATTTAGTGTTGATGGACTTAAAAATGCCTGTAATGAATGGCTTTGAAGCAACAAAGGAACTAAAAAAAATGCACCCTTTAATGCCTATAATTGCACAAACGGCTTATTCAACAAGTTTAGAGAAGGAGGCAGCTAATTTAGCAGGATGTGACGATTTTTTAACAAAGCCTATAAGTAAAAGAACATTGAAAACTGTGTTAGTTACTTATTTAAATAAAAAATAAAAAAACTTAATTTAAACGTTTTTTAAAACTTCTCAAAAACACCAAGTCCAAAAAGTGCAAAGTCATATTTAACCGGATCATTTTTGTCCATTTTTCGTAAGCTATTGTCTAATTCAGCTAACGCTTTTGCATCATTTTGTTTTCGGGTTAATAACCCAAGTTTTCTTGCTACGTTTCCAGAATGTACATCTAATGGACACGAAAGTTGAGTAGGTGAGATGCTGTTCCAAATCCCAAAATCTACCCCAGTTTTATCATTCCGTACCATCCAACGTAAAAACATGTTTAACCGTTTTGCGGCCGAACCTTTTAACGGATCAGAAATATGTTTTTGTGTTCTTTGTAAATGTGGAATTCCGAAAAAAATATTTTTAAACTTATGAATTGCAGGTTGTGTTGAATTTGAAGTTGCGTTCTCTGAAAATACAGTTTCTAAACCTTGGTGATTTTTGTAAATGTGCTGTAAGGCGGTTATAAAGTGTTTAAAATCAATAGTATTAAAAGTTCTATGAACAAAATGTTCAATGGTATCTAAATGATGTGGTTTGTGATTAATTACAAAATCGTATGGAGAATTCCCTAAAAATTCCATCATTTTTTTAGCATTTGTAATGATAGATTTTCTGTTTCCCCACGCAATAGTTGCAGTTAAAAAAGCAGCAATTTCAATATCTTCTTTTAGTGAAAACTGATGAGGTATTTGAATAGGATCACTTTCAATAAATGTAGGGTTGTTATATTGAATTACTTTTTCGTTTAAAAATTGGGTAAGTTCGGTTTTATTCAAGGTTAATTAAAATTTTAAAATAACTATAAAGTTAGTATTTAAATTTTTAAGAATTATTAAAATACATTATTCAGTAGGTTATAAGTAGTGTATTTAAAGCAATATATTGGATTTAAAAAGTATGCGCATACTTTTTAGTTGAATATAACATACTGAAAATGTATAAGTTATAAAAAGTAAATTATGAAAAATGATTTTTTAATTCATTTAAAACAGCATGATATATAGGATTGCAAAAATCAGCAACACCACTTTCTTTTTCAGATTTCCAAGAGGAAGTCCATAAAACAAAAGAAGTATTATTGGTGCTTATTGGAAAAACACAGACTTCACCTATATAACCACTCACATTATCTTTTGAAACTACTGCAGGTCCATCATCTATACTATAAGTGAATTTCATAGACTTATTGTCCATTGATTGTAATGTTTCGTGAAAAGCATCATTTAAAATCCTTTTAGCTCCAATTTCATCGGAATTTTTAGAGCCTACAATTTCTAATTTGGAAATAACATTTTTTGCCCATGTTAAGTTGTGAAAGTTTTTTAAAACAGCCCACACCTTATCAGGGGATTCTTCGATAACTATTGAGTTATAGCATCCCATAATTTTTGTATTTATTAGTTAATAGTGTTTAAATATAGGCATAATTACTTAGAAGTAAGTCTTTTAAGATTGTTAAGATTTTAAACATCCTAATTATTGAATACGATAATTTATTAGTAATTGTATTATTTTTTATTCAAATTTACTATTTTAAAACCAAGCCAAGCCATTGGTATATAGGCTAATAATAAGTCAACTGCAATAAACCAAGTCGGAGCAGGTAACATAAATGTATTGATAATACCTCCAATTAAAAAGAAGATTCCAATTAATAATGCCAATTTCATTTTATATGTTGAAGCCACTATAGTAGTTATTATAGCCCCCATAAAAGTTCCAATAGCATGCGCTAAAAATGGAAAAATAAAGTGTTTAGGCTGAAAGAGATGAATAGATTCTTTTAAACCTTCCATTGTGGTAACATCAGCTCCATCAGGTGGATGTATAATATTGCCACTTATCATAATAATCCCCATATTTACAATACTTCCTATAACTAAACCTAAAATTACTGCTAAAATGTTTTTGGCTATTGTTTTCATATTTATTGTTTTTTATAGTCGTAACCTATTCGCTATTAATTATTTACTTGGATGATAAAAAGTTTAACATCCGCGTTTCATATTTCAAAGAAACTTTAATTACCAGTTAAATTTAGATAATTTATTTTAAAAATTATAATTTTTTCTTAAGTGTAGCAATTACAATTCCAGAAAGTATCAATAGTAAACTATATAAATGATTCACTCCAATGGTTTCACCTAAAAAAAGATAAGCTAAAAAACCACTAAAAAGGGGTAAAGTGTAATATATCATTCCCGCATTTGTAGTTCCAATTTTTACAATTGCTTTGTTCCATAAAATGTAAGCTGTTAAAGAAGCGAAAATACCAACATATAAAATTGAAAATACAGTTTTTGACTCAAATGGAATAGGAGGTGTGTTTAAGGTTTCCCATATATAGAATGGGATCATAAAAATGAGTCCTAAAATAAAAGTACTTAATTGAAATCCGGAAATACTTAATTCAGTAGGTTTTTTTCGAAGTAATAAGCTATAAAGAGCAAATATAATGGCAGCTGCTAACATCCAAATATCGCCAATTGCAAAAGATAAATTTAATAGTTTTGATAATTGACCTTTTGTAATTAATAAGAGAACACCTACTAGAACAAGAAGAATTCCCATTAATTTATTGAATGTGATAGCTTCTTTATAAAAAATACGAGAAAGAATAACTATAAATACTGGAAATGTAATGGATATTAATGAAAGGTTTAAGGCTGTGGTTGAATGACCTGCAACATAAATGAACGTATTAAAAACTGTAACCCCTAAAAATGAAACTATTGCAAGGTAGCGGCTATTTTTTTTTAGAATTTTCCATTCTGTAATTAAATTTTTGATAGCAAATGGAAATAACACAATAACAGCCACTGTCCATCTCCAAAATGCCAAACTAATTGGAGGAATACTTTCGTTTAAATCTCGAGCAATAATAAAATTACCCGACCAAATTGCTGTTGCACCTAAAGCAAATAAATAACCTAAAATTAAGGGCTTATTATTTTTCAAATGAATGTTTCAATTTTTTTTATAATTGTTGAAGTATCAGTTTCAAAATTGAACCAGTGAATTGCTGTGTCTTTTTTATTCCAAGTAACTTGTCGTTTTGCAAATCTTCGAGTATTCTTTTTTATTTCTTCAATTGCAAATTCTAAGGTGCAATTTCCATCAAAATACTGAAATAATTCTCTGTAGCCAACCGTTTGTAAGGCATTTAAATTTTGATGCTCGTGTAATTTTTTAGCTTCTTCCAACAAACCTTCTTCTATCATAATATCAACTCGTTTATTAATACGATTGTAGATGAATTCTCTGTCAGCAGTTAAACCAATTTTAATAGGAGTGAAGTTTCGAATTGCTTTAGGTTTGTTTTTATATGCTGAATATGTTTTGCCAGCTCCTATACAAATTTCTAAGGCTCTAATTAAGCGATGTGGGTTTTCAATTTCAATTGAATTGTAGGATTCTAGGTCTAATTCTTTTAATTTATGTTGAAGAGCCTCAATATCCTCATTTTTTAGTTGTTGGTTTAAGTTTTCTCTAATAGCAGGTTTTACTTCAGGAAAGTAATCTAAACCATTAATTACGGCATTTGTATATAAACCGCTTCCGCCCACCATAACAACTACATTATTTTTAGCAAATAATTCATTTAATTTTTGAAGTGCATCTTTTTCAAATTGTCCAACGCTATAAGCATCAAAAATGCTTCGGTTTTGAATAAAATGGTGTGTTGCACTATTCAATTCTTCTAATGAAGGAACAGCAGTTCCAATGTTCATTTCTTTATAAAACTGGCGAGAATCACTTGAAATAATTTCTGTATTAAAGTGTTGAGCTAATTTTATGCTTAGTGCTGTTTTTCCAATAGCCGTTGCCCCAATAACTGTAATTAAATAATTATTCATGCTTTAATTTTTCACCACATTTATGACAAAACGCTGCATTATCCATATGTTTGTCAGATAAACAGTTTGAGCAAGATTGAGTATTGGTGTGAATTTTAGTATCTTGTTTTGTCATTTCAGAAGTTACAATTCCAGTAGGTACTGCAATGATTCCATACCCTAAAATCATAACCAAACTAGCTATAAACTGCCCAAAAGGGGTATGAGGAGCTAAATCTCCATAGCCCACAGTTGTTAGTGTAACAATTGCCCAATACATACTGTGAGGAATATTTGTAAAGCCATTTTCAGGACCCTCAATTAAATACATGACGGTTCCTAAAATAATAGTGATGACCATTACACTAAATAAAAACACGAAAATTTTAATCCTACTTGCTTTTAATGCAGAAATTAAACTTCCAGAAGCCCCTAAATACCGTGTTAATTTTAAAATTCTAAATACCCTAAGCAATCGTAAAGCACGGAGTGCAACTAATGCATGAGTTCCAATAAAAATAAGAGACAAGTATTTTGGGATGGTTGCTAAAAAATCAATAATTCCATAGAAACTAAAAATGTAGCTCGAAGGTTTTTTAATAGTAATAATCCGTGCAACATATTCTATACTAAATAAAATTGTTATCACCCATTCAGCAATATTTAAAAAATCATGGTATCCTTTATCAATACTTTCAACACTTTCAAGTGTAACTAAAAGAATACTAATTAAAATAACAAGTATTAAAATAATGTCAAACCATTTTCCTGCAGGCGTGTCGGCTTCATAAATAATATCATGAAGTTTAGATTTCCAATGCGTTTTTTTAACTTGTTGTTTCAAAATAGAATTGTTATTTTTGGAATTACTAAAATAAATCTTTTATTTGAATTAAAACCGAATTAGTTTTTCAACGGTATTTTTTTGTAAGTATTTTTTTATAATTTCTCGGTTATAAACTGAATTTTCCATTGGAGAAATTAAAGTTCTTAGTATTTCAATATTGCTTATTTGGTAACTTAAATCAGCATAACAAAAACCTTTAAATTCGTTATTTTCTATGAGAACAACCGATTTTTCACCCAAAGTTCTTCCTCTGTCAATAACCAATAGATTTTCATTACTAAATTGAATAGCAATGGCTTTAAGATTAAGTTTAAAGTTATATTGAGGTTTATTAATTCTAACTTCTTCAATATATTTAAGTTGTGCAATAAGGTCATTTCCAGTCTCTTCATATGAAACTGTAACTACACTATTTTGTAAAATCTTTGCCCGTTTTGTAGTCCTTAAAAATAATTGATTTACAGTCTTTTTAATATTTTTTCCTTTTCCAATATATAAAATAGTTCGGGTGTTATTATGAACATAAAACAACCCTGTTTTTGAAGGTAATTCGTCTAAAATAGATAATAATTTTGGTGCTAAAGTTTTTGTTTTATCAATTTTTATTGCTTGCTTCACAATTTCCTTGTCAACATCTTTGTTAAGCAATAATTTAAATAACTGTACGGTTGCTATGGCATCACCATCTGCTCTGTGACGGCTAGAAACAGGAATACCCAGCGACCTGCATAATCTTCCTAATTTATAAGATTCTAAATCTGGAATTAATTTTTTACTTAATTCAACGGTACATAGTGTTTTACGTTCGAAAGTAAACCCTAACCGTCTAAATTCTGTTGTTAAAATACGATTGTCAAAATTAGCATTATGTGCTACTAGAACACAATCTTCAGTAATTTCAACAATACGTTTTGCAACTTCAAAAAACTTAGGGGCATTTTTAAGCATTCCGCTATTAATACCTGTTAAATTTACTACAAAAGGTTGTATATCTCTTTCGGGATTTACCAAGCTAATAAATTGATCTACTATTTGATGACCATCAAATTTATAAATAGCTATTTCAGTAATACCTTCTTCATTAAACTGACCACCAGTTGTTTCTATGTCTAAAATTGCATACAAATTATATATAGTTTCTTTCTCCAAAAATTAAACTCCCAACTCTTATCATAGTGCTTCCTTCTTCGATGGCAATTTTATAATCGTTGCTCATTCCCATAGAAATAATTGAGGGATTAAAATTAAAAGTGTTATATGTTTTTTTAAATATACTATAATTATTTTGAAGAGTTTTAAATTCGTCTCTTATAATTGATTCGTCATCAGTAAAGGTTGCCATTCCCATGAAACCTTTAATATAAATATTTTTTAAAGCTAAAAATTCTTCAGAAACTATCATAGCTTCTATTTCTGATGTTGACAAACCAAATTTAGTATCTTCTTTCGCTATCTTTAGTTGAAGCAAACAATTAATAACTCGGTTATGTTTTAACGCTTGTTTATTTATTTCCTTTAAAGTTTTAAAACTATCAACACCGTGAATTAAATGCACAAAATGCGCCATATATTTCACTTTGTTACTTTGTAAATGACCAATCATGTGCCATTCAATATCTTTAGGGAGTGCCTCATATTTTTGAGCCATTTCCTGAATTTTATTTTCTCCAAATGCTCTTTGTCCAGCATTATATGCTTCTAAAATTGCAGCATCAGGTTTCGTTTTTGAAACTGCAATTAAAGAAACATTTTTTGGAATTGAGTTTAGAATTGAATGTAAATTATTAGCTATACTCACTAAACTTAATTTATTTTATTGATGACTAATCCTGAACGTAATTTTGGTTCAAACCAAGTTACTTTAGGAGGCATAATATTTCCAGTATCTGCAATATTCATTAATTGATTCATACTTACAGGAAACAAAGCAAAAGCAACTGCCATTTCTCCACCATCCACTCGTTTACTTAATTCTCCTAAGCCTCTAATACCTCCAACAAACTCAATACGAGTATCAGTTCTTAAATCTTTAATGTTTAAAATTGGTTCTAAAATGTATTTTGATAAAACACTTACATCTAAACTTCCAATAGGATCATTATCATTAAAAGTACCTTCTTTAGCAGTTAAACCGACCCATTTTCCATTTACATACATAGAGAAATCATGTAATTTTGATGGTTTTACAATGGCTTCACTAATTTCATTAACAATAAAATTTTCTCCAACTTTAGCTATAAATTCATCAGCAGTTAATCCGTTTAAATCTTTAACAACACGGTTATAATCTATAATTTGAAGTTGATTATCTGGAAAATGTACCGCCATAAAAAAGTTGTAATCTTCATTACCGGTATGATTTGGATTTTTCTTACTGAATTCTTCACTCATTCCAGCTGCAGCAGCTGTTCTATGATGACCATCAGCAACATACGTAAAAGGAACTTTATCTTTAAAAAGCTGTTCTATTTTTTTATTAATTGATGCATCTTCGATTACCCAAAAATGATGCCCAAAACCATCTTCAGCTGTAAAATCATATTCTGGCTCATTGTTAGATGTTATATCTGAAACAATTTTATCAATTTCAGGTACTGCTCTATACGTAAAGAATACAGGTTCAATGTTAGCTTCT
>NZ_CALAEQ010000198.1 GCF_937891065.1 uncultured Lutibacter sp.
ACTGTTTTAAAATCTAAGTATGGTAGAGTGGTAGATCTTAATAGATTGAGGTTTCATTTTAATGGTATTTAAAAATTGTTATCTCGTAAAAAAAAGTTATTCATTTTAGTTACATAAGGGCATACAGTTTATGAAGAAGGAGTTTAAAAACCTTAGAGATTTTATTTGTAAAAATACTCATATATAGAATACCTCGTATGATTGTATGGAGGAAACTTATTAATAGTAATGACACAATTTTTGAAGTCAGTAACTACTTATTTTTATTCTTTATTACAAGAATTCATCAAGCTCAATTTTTATTTAAGGAAGTTAAAGATAACACGACTTAATAGTTTTTACCCACTACAGTAAATTTAAAAACTAAACACAAACACTACAGTGTATTTGAAATTGAGTAATTAGATACTACTTAGATTTTATAAAATGATATATATCAGCTATATATAAATATTTTAAACACTACTTTAATTTTTTTAAAATTATACTATGATTAAGATCATACCATTAAGTGTTTTTTATACTTAACTTTGAGGTTAAAGTTATATAACAAAATATATTATGGTAAACATATTTAAAACTTCAAAATCTGTAGCATTAAGTATAGATGATTTTTTTGATAAAATTGATTTAGGAATTTTAAACTTTAAAAAGGGCATTAATAGTTATATCAAAGGGAATATAGAAGAATTTGATTTAAATTTAAATACACTTAATTTTTTAGAAAAAGATGCTGATTCAATAAAAAGGAAAATTGAGAATGAATTTTATCTACATTCTTTAATGCCAAATTATGCAAGTGATATATTAAATTTACTAGAAAGTGTTGATGATATTATTGATAAGTCAAAAGATGTAATAAATCAATTTGATGTTGAAAAACCGCATTTACCTAAAGAAATAATAAATGATTATTTAGAGTTGGTTAATTTATCAGTAAAATCTGTTGAAAATGTAATTCCTGCAGCTAGAATATTTTTTACTTCTCCAGACCAAGTAAAAGATAAAATTCAAAAAGTGCTTTTTTATCATAGAGAAACAGATGTACTATCAAATAATATTAAGCGTAAAATATTTCAAGAACTTGATACTTTAAAATTAAGTGAAAAAATTCACTTACGTTATTTTGCTTTGCATATTGAACAAATTTCTGATGCTTCTAAAATTGTGGCTCAAAAATTATCTTCACTAGTTATTAAAATCAAAATGTAAAAAAACACAAAATATTATAGAATGTTTTTATTTTTTCTTACAAGCGGACTTTTTTTAGGATGGACATTAGGAGCTAATGATGCTTCAAATGTTTTTGGTTCGGCGGTAGGCTCTAAAATGATTCGTTTTAAACAAGCAGCTATAATTGCTTCAATTTTTGTGGTTTTAGGTGCTGTTTTACAAGGTTATGGAGGTTCGGAAACCTTAGGTAAGTTAGGTTCTGTTGATGCTTTAGGTGGTGCATTCACAGTAGCATTAGCTGCTGGAATATCAGTGTTTTGGATGACAAAATTAAAACTTCCAGTTTCAACTTCACAAGCTATTGTAGGTGCAATTATTGGATGGAACTTTTTCTCTGAAAATCCAACAGATATCAATTCACTTACAAAAATTGTTACAACATGGATTTCAGGTCCAATTTTAGGAGGAATATTTGCGGTATTACTTTTCTTATTATTACAGTATGTTTTAAAGAAAAGTAAAATCCACTTAATTAAATTAGATGGTTATATAAAGTTTGGGCTTTTAGTTGTTGGTGCATTTGGCTCTTATAGTTTAGGAGCAAATAATATTGCAAATGTTGTAGGTGTATTTGTTCCATCAGTACCTGATATAATAATAGATTTTGGATTTTTTACACTTGATGGAATGCAGTTATTATTTTTAGCAGGTGGGTTATCTATTGCTTTAGGAATTATTACCTATTCTCAGAGAGTGATGATGACCGTTGGGAATTCACTTATGAAATTAAATGCTGAGACAGCAATAGTTGTAGTACTCGCTCATGCATTGGTTTTATTTGTTTTTTCATCTCAAAGTTTATCAAATTTATTTGTTAGAATTGGACTTCCAGAAATACCATTAGTACCTGTATCTAGTTCGCAAGCCATT
Source organism: uncultured Lutibacter sp. (assembly GCF_937891065.1). GTDB lineage: Bacteria > Bacteroidota > Bacteroidia > Flavobacteriales > Flavobacteriaceae > Lutibacter. The sequence continues at coordinate 2,104 of NZ_CALAEQ010000198.1, forward strand.
GTTGGTGCTATTTTAGGAATAGGATTATTAAAAGGTGGAAAAAGTATACAAATAAATGTGATAGGTAAAATAGCATTGGGCTGGGTAGTAACTCCAATAATTGCAGGTTTAATAGCATTTTTCGCATTGTTTTTTATGAGTAATGTGTTTAACTTGAAAGTATCTGAAAATACTTCAAAATTTATAAAAAGTGATATAACTATTAACCAAAGTAGTAATATAATAGATACTACTAAAACAAAAATTATTGACAGTTTTGATGCAACTACGAACGAAGTTACAAAAGTTAATATATACAAGCCAGTAGTAATAATAGTAATTATGCTTTTAATAGTATTTATTATATATCAACTATATATCATAAACAATTTAAAGGATAAAGGTAAACTTGAAGAGTTTCAAGAAAGTATTGAAAGATATAATATTCAACAAAAATTATTAGAGAATGAGTTAAAAATAACCTCAGATACAAATCTTAAATTAGAAAAAGAAATTGAAGCTAAAGAAATTGAACAAAAGAAAATTGCTCTAAGTATTATTAGAAAAAATGAAATTTTATCCAAATTAAAAACAGAAATAGAACTTTTAAAATTAAAGCCTGAAGGTAAGCTTAAGTTTAGAGATCTTAATAGTTTAAAAATGCTAATACTTGAAAATTTAAATGTAGAAAAAGAGCGAAAATCATTTGATAAATATATTAAAGAATTAGATAATACTTTTTATCAAAATTTAATTAAGAAGTACCCGGATTTAACAGATAATGAAAAGAAACTTTGCTCTTTGTTACGCTTAAAATTAACTTCAAAAGAAATGGCTTCTATATTAAATATTACCCCAAAAAGTGTTGAAGTAAATAGATATCGGTTACGCAAAAAAATGAATATAAAAAAATCAGAAAAACTCTCTAAAATAATAAGAA
>NZ_CALAEQ010000199.1 GCF_937891065.1 uncultured Lutibacter sp.
TGTGGTCCACCTTGACAATACAATAATGTTGGATATTTCTTAGAAGGGTCGAAGTCTGGAGGATAAATAACCCAAGTTAACATCTCTTTTCCGTCGGTAGTTTTAATCATTCTTTTTTCAACATTACCTAATTCAATAGAGTCGTAAGTAGCATCATTTGCAAATGTTAATTGCGACATTTCTCCGTTAGTTAAATTAACAGAATAAAGTTCAGATGCATGATTCATATCTCTACGGCTCACAACAGCAACTTTTTTTGTTTGTCCAACAATTCCGCTAACATCAAATTGACCATTAGTAATTTGTTTTGGAGCACTTAATTTTTTAGTTGAAGAAGGAACATCAATTTCAAATAAATGAACAGTCCCTAAAACTGGGGCAATAAAATAGATTTTATCCCCTTTATTTTGCCATGTAAAACTATTAACTGTTCCATCCCAGTTAGCAGTTAAGTTGATTGCTTTTCCATCAACTTTAACAATAATATCATTTTTGTCAGATTCATACCCATCTCTCTTCATTTGTAACCAAGCTAATTGCCCTTTTGATGAAAACGCAGGGTTTGTATCATAACCTTTGTTTTCAGCAGTTAAATTAGTAGTGATTTTTGATCCAAGATTGTACTCATAAATATCTGAATTTGTGCTTGAAGCATATTCAACACCACTCAATTTTTTAGTTACATATAAAATGGATTTACTGTCAGGGCTCCATAAATAATCTTCTGAACCACCAAATGGTTTTTGTGGGCAATCAAAAGGTTCTTCTGCCATTATATCAATAGGTTCACTATCATTTCTTGTTTCAGCATACATTACGTGACTAAAAGCTCCATCTTCCCAAGTATCCCAATGACGATAATTAAGTGCATCATAAATTTTCACATTAGAATTTGCTACATCACTATAATAATCTTGACCAGTAACTTTATTTAGCTTTACATCAGCAGTTGTAATTTTGTAATTACCATCTGGAGAAATACTGCTATCTGTTAATAAAGAAGAATAGTCTGTAATTATTTGTGCTTCACCTCCTGTAATTGGAATTTGATAGGTAGTTGATGTTTTGCTATTTGTTTCAATATTGAAATTTGAAACACTATAAATAAGGTGATTTCCATCTTTTGTTAATCCTTTACCTGAAACTTTATTCAGTTGAACCAACATTTCAGGCGTCATAACATTTTGAGCAGATAGCCCTATAATTGTTATTGAAAACAAGAAACTAAAAATTATTTTATACATGATTTTTTATTAATTATTAAGTTAAACTTTCTTCACAAATTTATCATTTTAATTTTAACTTAAGAGGGTATTAAATAACACTTTAACATAATTTAAGTTAATAGAATTTACTAATTAAGAGTAATTACTATTCTATTTATAAATGTAACATTCTGAAAATCAAAGAACTATAATTTATAAATAGAGTTAATTAACTTTTTATAATAGCAAAATTAGGTTGTTTGGGTTAAACATTTGTTAATCGGGTATAAGTTAACGGACTGATTTATATTTAGATATACATTTGAAATATAAAACAAACTAATGTTTAATTAAAACCTACTATTATGAAAAAATTTAAATTAATGGCTTTGGCCTTAGTAATTGGAACAGCTAGCTTATTTGCAGCAAATGGGAATGATCTAAAAGAACCTACAAAAAAAATGAGAAGTGAAATTATTAATTTATTACAATCTCAAGTTTTAAATATTGAAGCAGAAGCGACAGTAATTATAACTTTCACATTTAGTTCTGAAGGAGAAGTAGTTGTTTTAAATGTTGACTCTAATGATAGCAACATTTTAAACTATGTACGTGAAAATTTAAATTATAAAAAAATTGAAAATCCTGGAGAACAAAATAAATTATATACAATGCCTTTAAAAGTTATTGCCTCATGAAAATGAAAGGAAAAAAATAAAGCGAGGCTATCTAATTTTTTAGACAGCCTCGCTTTTATATAGATTTCCTCCGTTAATTAATAATTATTTTTTTACTGCCTTGCAATGTTTCAGAGGTTAACTTCAAAATATAAATTCCAGAAGCTAATTGTTGAGCATTAATACGTTCAATATTTCCACTCTTAAAATTTAATTCCTTCACAAATACTTTTTGCCCTATAATTGAATAAATTTCTAAATGAACATTATTTAGTGTTTTTGAAGAAGCAATTATAAAATTACCATCTGAAACTGTTGGATAAACAGAGATTCCTGTTTTTTGAAAAAAGTAATTATCAACAGCTAAAGCAGCATCAATATTTACTAAAATTTCTTCATTTGGTAAAAATCCACCTGTTGCGTTGGTAATATCTACTTTAAATGAATCGCTAGTAGTAACGGAACTTGTGTTCACATAAGTCATTTTTGAAGTATTAATATCATCTTGTGTAAATGTTTCCCCTAATGATAAAGCAATGTTACTCAATCTCACTTCTCCTTTTGTTGGTAATTGACTTACCATAAATACTTGTTCACTTGCTGTTGACCCTAAGCTTAATGCTTCCGTTTCGGCTTGCTTTAAAACATAGGTGCTATTTGTACCAACAGTTAATGGGCTGTTTGTAAATGTTGAATTTATGGTTGTTTGGGTTTGACAAATCTCAATAGACCAGCTATTTATGGTTCCTATATCTCCATCATAACCATCATATACTTCAAGATTCCAATTCCCAGAAGAAATTTCTCCATTAAACCCTAATAAAGGATTTGTTGGGGTAAATATTCCTGAAACTATTGTAGTACCACAAATAATAGAACTTGAAGCATCATCATCAAAAGTGACATCCAAACCATCTTCACTAGTACAATTATTATTGAAAAGTACTATTGACGTATTGTTTGGGGAAACTAAAGTTATATCAAGATCTTGTATCCAAGTATGTGAAATATTTAGACTTACTTTAACTTTACTTATTGTAAGAATATCGGTAATATTTATAGTTGAAGTTGATAAAGCCACATTATTAATTGGAACACTATTGGTATTTACATAAGTAGTACAGTCATTTGGTAATACTGTTTGAAACTTTTGAATATCAGAATAACCCCCATTCGAACAACTATTTTTAGCGCTCACCCTCCAATAATATACTGCTCCATTATTTAAAACAGAACTGCTTGTATATGAATTAGTAGTTGAATTTGCTGCTTCAATAATTGCATTAAAACCTGCATCACTAGCAATATCAATATCATAAGAAGTTGCATTTGCATCTGCATTCCATGTAAAACTTGTACCGCTTAAACCAACTCCTGTTGCTAAATTTGCTGGTGAAGTTGTGGTTAAAACTCCAAAATTTGAATCAACTACTTTTAGTATTACGTCAGTTGAAAAAGTATCATTCCCAGTACCTATAACTGTTATTGTATATTCACCAGGGGTAATTGCACCAATATTACCAACTGTCATAATAAATGTTCCTGTTGTATTTAATGATGTTGGGCTAAAGACTATAGAAATTCCTGCAGGTGCTCCCGAAGTTGAAAAATTAGTAACCGTATTATATGATGGTATTGCAGTAAAATCAAATGTAAAAACAGCATCATTTGGCGTGCAAGTTGAAACTGTAGAACTTTGGGCAGTAAATGAAAAATCTGTAGCAGTAAATTGCCCTGTAAATACACCTCTACCATGTGTTGTTGCTAAAATACTGTTAT
>NZ_CALAEQ010000200.1 GCF_937891065.1 uncultured Lutibacter sp.
TTCCAACTCCAACTATAAATAAGTTCAATTCTTTAGTTTGATCTTCAAAAAATGCGGCATGTAAAGAGTTTAATGCCTTTTTAATGTCTTTATGAGAGATAACTGCTGAAATATTCTTTTCAGAAGCGCCCTGCGCTATTGCTCTAATATTTACATTGTTTTTACCTAAAGTACTAAACATTTTACCACTTATTCCTTGGTGGCTTTTCATATGATCGCCAACAAGCGCAATTATAGCATTGTTTTCTTCAATAATTAAAGGATCTACTCTATGTTGCTCAATCTCGTAGCTAAATTCTGAATCGATGGCTGTTTTAGCATTTTCAGCGTCAGAATTATTAATTGCAATACATATTGAATGCTCTGAGGATGCTTGCGTTATTAGTGATACATTAATTTTTTCTTGAGATAACGCACCAAATAAACGTTTAGAAAAACCTGGAATACCAATCATTCCACTTCCTTCTAAAGTAATAAGTGTCATATTTTCAATATGGCTAATTCCTTTAATTGGATTTGTGTTTGATGATATTTTAGCAATTAAAGTTCCTTCGGCATCAGCATCAAATGTATTTTTTATTACGATTGGAATTTCTTTTTCTAATACTGGTTGAATTGTTGGTGGATACAGAACTTTCGCCCCAAAATGGGATAATTCCATCGCTTCTTGATATGAAATGTCTTTTATTGGAAACGCTTGTTTTACTATTTTAGGATTTGCAGTGTACATTCCACTAACATCTGTCCAAATTTCTAAAATTGAAGCATTTGTTGCAGCAGTAATTATTGCAGCTGTATAATCCGATCCTCCACGACCAATAGTAGAAACTTCTCCTTTTTCTGTTAAAGCGACAAAGCCAGGTAGAATAACTATTTTATGATTATTTTGTTTAAAAAAAGTTTCAATTAATACATTTGTCTTCTCAAATTTTACCGCTGCATTTGAAAAATTTTCATTAGTAACTATTAACTCTTGTGAATTTTTTAAAACAGCATCTAATTGCCTGTTTTTCATTGCTTCCGAAATAACATATGATGATAATAGCTCGCCATAGCTTACAATTTTATCGGAAGTTTTATTGGATAGTTCATTAATTAAAAATACACCTTCCAAAGTACTTTCTAATTTGTTTAATATATTTTTGATAGTTCCTAAAACACTACTTTGGTTATTTACGGGTATTAATTCTCTAGCAACTTGTAAATGACGATTTTCAATTATTTTTAAACTGTTTTTATAATTTTCATCACTATTACAAGCTAAATTTCCAGCTTCTAATAACAAATCTGTAATACCACCTAAAGCAGAAACTACAACAGCAATTTTGTGATTATAAGAATTATCTTTAACAATATTTATTACTTTATTTATATTTTCTGAGGATGCAACTGACGATCCTCCAAATTTCAATACTTTCATGTGTATTTATTTTACGTACTATTTTTTATTTTGTTAACTAATATTCCTTGTTTCATTTTTTATGAAAACGAATATTTATACGGATAATATGAATAGAAAGAAACCCTAAAGGGTAATTGTAATTGTAGTAGTGGTAGCCATAACAAAGCGACGCAAAGTGTTTGCGTTTTCAATGAATTGATATGATTTTGTTATTTGCATAAAGCAAAATTAACTAAATTTTCAAAACAACAAAGCTTTTATCGTAATTTTAATATATTTTTTGATTTAAGCTAAAACAACTACGTATTTATCACGATTTCAATGTACTTATTGCGAATAATAAAAAACTCCGAAAAAATATTTTCGGAGTTTTTGCTTAATCAAAATCTATGATAACTTGATTCTTTAATAAATCGTCAAATGTTTCTTGTTCCCTAATTAAATAATCTTTTTCGTTGTAAACTAATACTTCAGCCGGTTTATAGCGTGAATTATAATTTGAAGCCATTGAAAAACAATAAGCTCCAGCGTTGTTAAAACACAAAACATCACCTTCGCTAATTTCACTTATTCTTCGGTTAGAACCAAAAGTATCTGTCTCACAAATATAACCCACCACCGAATAGTAACGTTCACGACCGTTTGGATTTGAGATGTTATGAATATGGTGATAAGACTCATACATCATTGGTCTCCCTAAATGATTAAAACCAGAATCAACACTAGCAAAAACAGTTGATGTAGTTTGTTTTACTACATTTACACTTGCTAAAAAAGAACCAGAATCACTTACTAGAAACTTTCCAGGCTCAAACATTAAGGTTAAATTTTTACCATAATCTTTACAAAACAAATTAAATTTTTTCGATAATTTCTCCCCTAATTCTTCAATATTAGTTGAAATATCACCTTCTTTATAAGGAACCTTAAATCCACTTCCTAAATCTATAAAATCTAAATCTTCAAACTCATTCGCAGTATTAAAAAGTATTTCTGTTGCTCTTAAAAAAGTATCAATATCTAAAATATCAGAACCCGTATGCATATGGATTCCATTTATACGCATTCCCGTATTTTCTACAACACGCTTTATATGAGGAACTTGATGAACTGAAATTCCAAATTTAGAGTCTATATGTCCAACAGAAATTTTACTATTTCCACCAGCCATAATATGTGGATTTATACGAATACAAACAGGGATATTAGGGTAGTGGTTGCCAAATTGTTCTAAAATTGAAAGATTATCAATATTTATTTGCACTCCTAAAGTAGCTGCTAATTCAATTTCTTGAAGTGAAACTCCATTTGGTGTAAATATGATATTTTCAGGTGCAAAACCAGCTTCTAATCCAAGTTTTACTTCTTGTATAGAGACCGTGTCTATTCCTGAATTCAGTTTTCTAAATAATTTTAAAATACTAATATTTGAATTTGCTTTTACAGCATAATTTAATTTTAAGCTTTTAACTGTTGAAAACGCTTCCGTAAGTCTATTATATTGGGAACTTATTTTTTCAGCATCATAAACATAAAGTGGGCTTCCGTATTTCTCGGTAAGTGAAACTAACAATTGATTATCCATTCATTATTTTTTGAAATTCAAATGTATAAAAGATATTTTCTTATTTAAATATAATTCTAT
>NZ_CALAEQ010000201.1 GCF_937891065.1 uncultured Lutibacter sp.
ACGCTCAATAATTAAAGAAGATATTGACGTTAAAAACTGGTTAATGAAAATGTAATATTTATTAATTTAATAGTATATAAAAAAAGCCAAACTAAAATTAGTTTGGCTTTTTTACTTTCTAAATATTGTATTATTAAAATCTATAACCAATAGCAACGCCTCCTCTACCAACTACTTCATCGTCACTATTCCCTAGTAAATCTCTACCTATTCCTAAATAAATTTCAGCGACAAAACCTCTTTTAGTAACCCATTTTCCACCAGCTGAAATACCAACTGCAAAATCTGTGTATTTGTCACTGTCACTACCATTATCACCATGGTATGTATCAGTATTTGGGTCATAGTAATCATAAGTATAATAGTAATAATCTTTTGCAGTATGTAGCATTGTAAAAGCTTCTATAAAAAAACCTTGGGCATATTTATTTGAAAAGAATTGTCTGTAATATGGTGTAATAGAAAAAGTTCGATATTCATCTAAACTAGCAGCATCGGAATCTTTATCTAGGTTAAACAATAGATTAACTCCAATAGTTGATTCTTCATTAAGGATTCTTTCATAACCAACATCAAAAAATTTAAAACCAATTAAATTAGACATATTAATTTTTAATTCATTTTTGGATAAATCCTCTTGGTAATTATTTTCTTGAGCAAAAAGCGATAAACTTGTAATAAAAAGTATTGCTAAAAGGGTGATTTTTTTCATAATTGAATTTTAAATTAGTGAGTAAAAATAGAAACAAAAATCAAACCAAAGTATAAAAAATTAAAAAATAGCTTTTAATTGAATAGTTCCTGTGTGTACAGTTTGTGAAGTCTCGCTTTTTCTACCTAAATAATTAAGGTTTAAATTTAGAAATGAATTCAATTTTCTTTGAAATAACAAACTCCAAGTATAGTTTTTTCCAGGTTGCAAGCCTTCTAACATTTGATAGGCTGCCGGTGAATTGTTAAGCCCTTCAAACTTGTTATTAAAAATATTTATTTCGGTTTTCAGTATACTTTTTAAACCGTTTGCATAGTTAACTGCAATTCCAAGTTTTTCCAATTTTAAAGTTTCTAAATTTCCTAATTTATTTTGTTTGTCTTTAAATTCATATAAAAATGAAAAGAAGGTGTTTTTACTGTAATAGTAAGATAACTTTGGATGTATTGTACTGTTATCTAATTCATAATTTCTATTGGTATAGTTTAAAGAGTTACTTGTATTTTTAGCATTATTTATATTGAAATTAAATTGCCAAAACTCACCTAACTTGTGTTCAAACTGAAGTTGATGCATTTGCAATTTACTTTCTAAATTATCTATAGTAGTTGTTGCTATATTTTGTGATTTTATAAAATTATAGGTAGTTGAAAATTGCTTTTTCCCTTTGTTGAAATATAAACTATTATTTAAGTTAAAATTTAACCCAAGCAAGTCGGTATTATTAATATCAAACGGATTTAAATTAAACTTTTTAGCTAATTTTTTCTGTTTACTATCAATTAAAATAAAAGTTTGATTGTTAAAATAGGAAAGCATTTTTTTAACACCACTTTTAGTATTCCATTGTTGCGGATTAATAGTTAAGGTTTGTGAAAATTTATTTTGATGTGTAGCAATATAATTTATGGTTGGCAAAATAATACGTAAATACTCAGCTTGATCTTGAAACTGCGCAATTTCAAACTCATTTAACTCTTTAACTCCATTTTCATTATAATCTATCCACGTGTAAAAACCTTGTCCGGGTTCTGTTTTAATATACGTATAATCTTGTTGTGGTAAAGTACCTGAAAGTGTTTGATAGACTGAATTAAAAGCTAAAAACTGATTAAATAATTGCTGTTTATAAACAATCTTTGAGTTTAATGATTCTTCATTTTTAAAATTTACATTTTTAACAGTTCTGTAATTTATATAAACGTTTAAATTTGAGTTCTCGGTTTTAATTAAATTCGATTTTAAATAATAGGTTTTGGAAGTGTTTACTTTTTCAAACGTATTATTTTGAATACTATCCGTTGTTCTAAAATTTACTCCAATTTGAGTAAATACTTTTGAAGAATCACCAACACCTAAAAAGGCTTCGTACTCATTGTATTTATGACTTAAATTTAGCAACTTATTTGTTGAAATTTCACTTCTTTCATTTTTCTCGGCATTTATATGTGCACCAAACCACTTGTTTTGTAACTGGTATTTAGTGGTTATATAATATCTTGAAAAAATTCCTTCTTCTAAAGTTGTTTTGTTATTTAATAAGCTGCTATTAAAACTAAATGAGAGGTTTTTATGTGCTAAATTTCCAAATAATTGATGTTTATTCCCTTTAAAATAGTCGCTAAATTCTAAGTTTTCAAATTCATAATTTATAGTGCTATTTTTTTTGTTTGAAAGAGCCAAAGCAGTACTTAACATTTTTTGGTTTCCAGTTGTAGTTTCAATATTCCAATCTCTGTTAAATTCGATATTCTGAATCCGCTCAATACTTTTGAAGTTTTCATTTATAAAATCAAACTTAAAATTACTTTTCAATTGCCATATATTTTGAAAAATTATTTGCTCCCAGCCCAACTTTGTAGCGAGTCCTTTATTTGTTGCATTGTCTAAGGTTGAAAATAAATTAACATCATTATTACTAAAAGCAGTTTCAGCGTTAATTGTTGTTTTTTCAGTAGGATTATAAGATGCTTTAAATACCGCTATTTGTAATTTAGTTGGTGCAATTAACTGAATCACAGGATTGTAATTTCCTGAATTCTCACCAACATATTCAAAGATTTTTCCAATAGCAATTACATCTTTCAATTTATAACTTCCCAAATTTTCACCAACATAGGTAAAAGTTACATTGTATAATTCATCAGTTTCATTGTTTGAAAATTCAAATATCTCAGTGGTTCCAATCAACGATTTTTTATACAAAATTTTATCTTCAGAAAAAGTATCTATAAAAGCTGAAGGTGTAACCATTTCGGTTATATCGTTTCCGGCATCTGCTAATAATTGCTTTTGTTCGTTACTTAAATCTTGTTCTAAAGGCTGATTTTTTAAATCGTTTTCATTATAAAAATAGCCGCTTACACTTAGTTTATCACTTTTATAATTTGTGCTATTATACGTTATAAAACGAGTGTAAACTCTATCTGTAAATTGATATTCTGCCGTAATTCGTATGTCTGAAGTTATAGGAAAAGTGGTGTTAAACGTAATTTCAGCCGTGTTATAATCTATAGTATAATCGTTGTTTTCACCACGTTTTAATAATTTACCATTTGAATAAATCTGTTCTGTTCCCGATAAAATTAAAATATAAGTATTGGTATTTAAATCGGATAATTTATAAGGTCCTTGATTTCCTTCTTGACCGTTAAACTGTACTTTTTTGTATTTCCCTTTAACAATTGCCCCAGAAGTTTGAAGGTTGATTTCGGAATTTTCAGTCGATATTTTGGCTTTAACGGCTAAACCCGAAACTTTTTTATTGAATTTTAAATAAGAAGTTTCGTTATTATTCAAATAAATATCACCTGCATTAACACTCCAATTATCACTATATAATTCAATAAAAACTCGATCAAATTCATTTAATTTATAGGTATTTCCGTTTTCCTGAATCGGTAAATTTGTATCAATAATTGAAGCTTTTAAAGTCACTTTATCATTTAATTTACCAGCAATTTGCAAATCTAATGTTGAGTTAACAACCGCATTTTGATTATTTCCAACTGTAACGCCACGTGTAATATTCCCAATGGTATTTAAGCCGTCAAAAGGTTTAAATGGTAATTTTTTTTCATTGGTAGTTAAACTGAATAATTGAGTTTGATCAGTTGCTTTTGGAACTATTAATTTTTTATCGAATTTAAAATAGTTTTTGGTTATAAAATCTGGGTACGAAGTGTATTGAACTGTAATTTCTGAAAATTTTATTGAATTTTCCTTTTTGAAAATAAGCATCGATTTAGAAAAATCAATAGTATATTTTGAAGAATCAATTTCAGAATTTGATTTGGTAAATACTTTAAAATTAAAGGGACTAATACTAACTGTGTCTATTTTTACCGTATCATTTTTAACCAAAAAAGACTTCAAATGAACATTTTTTGATTGAATTTGAGCATTGATAGAAACGCTAATTAAAAGAGTTAAGAAAAGTAAACCTTTTTTCATTTTTTAAACTAACGTTGAAAAGTTAAATATAGTTTAAAATAATGATTGTTGTGGCGATGGACTTTCGTGCTCTAATAGCCATTTTTTACGCCATAAACCACTAGCGTAACCTGTTAACGACCCATCACTTCCAATAATTCTATGGCAAGGAATAACTATCCAAATTGGATTTTTCCCATTAGCAGATGCCACTGCTCTGATAGCTTTTGCGTCTCCTAATTTTTTGGATTGTTCTAAATAATTACGTGTTTTTCCAAAAGGTACATTTAACAATTCTGCCCAAACTCTTTTTTGAAAATCGGTTCCTTGAGGGTTTAATTTTAAATTGAAATCAGTTCTAGTACCATTAAAATATTCTTCTAGCTGTTTTATACAGTCTTGTAAAACTTTAGGAATATCTTTTGAAGTTTCAATACCATCATCTAGTACGCTAACAGAAATAACTCCATTAATATCACCAATAATTTTTGCAGTTCCAATAGGTGTTTTATAATATGCGGTTTGTTTAGATTCCAAATACTTTTTTTGAGTTTTGAGTTGTTACTTCGGCAATTTCTTGTGGAGTAACTTTATAAATATCAGCTAATTTTTCTAATACGTTAATAATATAGCTACTTTCATTCCTTTTTCCTCTATACGGAGTAGGTGCAAGATAAGGTGCATCGGTTTCTAAAACTAGATGTTCTAAAGGAATTTCATTCAAAAACTGGTCTATTTTTCCATTTTTAAACGTTACAACACCACCAATTCCTAATTTCATATTATATGAAATTACTTTTTTGGCTTGCTCTAAATTTCCAGTAAAACAATGAAAAATTCCATAAAGTTTATTGTCTTTTACCTCTTCTAAAACTTCAAAAATTTCATCAAAGGCATCTCTACAATGAATAATTATTGGTAAGTTTTTTTCTTTTGCCCACTCAATTTGAGTTTTAAATGCTCTTTGTTGAATTTGTAGTGTAGATTTATCCCAATACAAATCGATTCCAATTTCACCAACGGCATAAAAATCACGTTTATCTAACCATTGTTTTACAAAAGCTAATTCTTCCTCGAAATTTTCTTTTACATGTGTAGGATGTAAACCCATCATTAAAAACATATTGTTTGGAAATGTTTTTTCCAAATCTAGCATAGCGCTAAGATATGTTGAATCTATCGCCGGAATAAAAAAGCGAGAAACACCAGCATCAATTGCCCGTTGTACCATCTCGGTTCTGTCTTCATTAAATTGTTCACTATATAAATGTGTATGGGTATCTGTAATTATCATTGGACAAAAATAAGTAAAAACAAAACAATGAAGTAATTCTATATTTGTAATCTGGTTATATTTTGCAAGTGTTTATTTTTTAAAAATGTTAACTAATGAATACTTCCTTAAAATCGACTTTTTCGTTAGAATTATTATCCACATTATTATTTTTATACCCAAATTAATAATAAGTTTGTAACCCTAAAATTTTATAACGTGAAAAAAACATTACAATATTTGTTACTATTTTTAGTAACTGCACCATTTTACGCACAAACGATACCATCCTATTATACTGATGTAAATTTAAATAAAACAGGAAATGATTTATTTTTAGAGTTAGCTTCAAAAATAATTAGCACTCATAATGGGATTCCATACTCTAGTTCTTCATTTGATGTATGGGATGCTTGCCAACAATCTCAAGAAGACCCAACTATTAGCGAAAATGTGCTCCTATTTTATGGATTTGATGATGCTGATGGAAATTCAGACACAGACAGAACTAGATTAAAATCACTAATGGCGGGTTCAAATTATGTTGCAGGAATGTGGAATCGAGAACATATATTTGCAAAATCATTAGCGATTCCAAGTCTTGGAACTGATGAGCCTGGTCCCGGAACTGATGTTTATAATTTACACGCTGCAGATCAGGATAGGAATTCTGAAAGAAACAATAATAAATTTACTGAAGGAAGTGGTAATTCAAGAATTATTTCAACCAATGGTGGTTGGTATCCTGGAGATGAATGGAAAGGAGATGTTGCCAGATCTATAATGTATATGTATACACGTTACCATGGAACAGGAACACAAATTTCAGAAACGAAATGTTTACCAATAAATGTTGGTTTTGGAGACCCTTTAATTATTGATGATAATATGATTGATTTGTTTTTAAGATGGAATGCTGAAGATGAAGTTTCTCCTTTTGAAGCAAACAAAAATGAAGTGCTCGCAGGGATTCAAATGAACAGAAACCCATTTATTGACAATCCTTATTTGGCTACATTAATTTGGGGAGGATTAGTTGCTGAAGACAAATGGAATATGGGAGGTTCTTCTGATACTGAATCGCCAACGGTTCCAACAAATTTAATAGCTTCAAATATAGATATTAAATCTTTTGATGTTAGTTGGGATGATTCAACTGATGATATTGGAGTATATGATTATTTAATATATTTAGATGGTATTTATAAGCAGTCAACAACTTCAACTTCAATATCATTCACAAATTTAAGCCCAGAAACAAACTATATTGTAACTGTAAAAGCGAGAGATGCTGCTTCTAATTATTCTGAATTTAGTTTACCACTTAATGTTACCACTTTAGTTGGGCCAACGATTTTAATTGAAGAACACTTTGAAGATTGTGCAAATACAAAATTCTTTACATATAATGAAGCTAGTAACAAAAATTGGGAGTGCACATCTACTTTTGGCGAAAATAATTCTGGTTCTTATGGAATCAATGGTTACCAAGAAGATGTAGCGAGTAAAGATTGGTTAATAACCAATAATCCTATAAATTTTGATACTGAAACAGGGGAAAAATTAAACTTTTATTTAGATGCAGCTTTTGGAACAACTCCTTTATTGCTTATGTATTCTTCAGATTATGATGGTTCAAGTACTCCAAGTAATTTCACTTGGACCCCAGTACCAAATATAACCATTCCTATACATTCAAATGGTAGTAGTACAGAGGAAGTTTATACATTTATTGATAAAGATATTAGCACAATTACGGGTACAGTTTATTTTGCGTTTAAATATTATTCTGATGGTGTTCCAACAAGATGGACCGTTGATAGTTTTGAAATTACAGCAGATAATGATAATCCAGATATTGATGGTGATGGTGTTGACAACGTAGATGATTTATGTCCAAATACACCAGCAGGAGAAACTGTAAATGCTGATGGTTGTTCAAATGGACAATTAGATGATGATGAAGATGGAGTTCAAAACAGTTTAGATGTATGTGCAAATACTCCAATTGGAGAAGCTGTAAATGCAGATGGTTGTGGAGCATCACAATTGGATGAGGATAATGATGGAGTTTTCAATAATTTAGATGTATGTCCAAATACTCCAACAGGAGAAACTGTAAATGCTGATGGTTGTTGGACAGGTGAATTAGATGATGATGAAGATGGAATTCAAAACAGTTTAGATGTATGTTCAGATACTCCAGCAGGAGAAGCTGTAAATTCAGATGGTTGTGGAGCATCACAATTGGATGAGGATAATGATGGAGTTTTCGATAATTTAGATGTATGTCCAAATACTCCAACAGGAGAAACTGTAAATGCTGATGGTTGTTCAGATGGACAATTAGATGATGATACTGATGGGGTTCAAAATAGTTTAGATATATGTTCCGATACTCCAGCAGGAGAAACTGTAAATTCAGATGGTTGTTCAAATGGACAATTAGATGATGACAGTGATGGGATTTTCAATAATTTAGATTTATGCTCTAATACACCAA
>NZ_CALAEQ010000202.1 GCF_937891065.1 uncultured Lutibacter sp.
TAGCTTATAATAAAGTAGATAAAAAAATATTATTAAAAGTACTTAATGGTTTACAGTTTATGAATTACGTTAGAATTTGTGAAAATGATAAAACGCAAGAAGTATTTTTTAACGGTTGGATGAAAAGAGTTAATTTTTAAACATAAAAAAACGCCAACTAAATTAATAGTTGGCGAAAATTAACCCTAAATTTAAAACAATGAATATTTATTAAACCAAAACAAATCGCAAACCCGCAAGTCAAATATACAAAACTTTTAATATAAAATGCAAAATAAACTAAATATTTTTTTAATTATTTCTTTAGCTATTATTTTATGGTTGTATTTTGCTAAAAGTGAAGTAGTTAAAGAGGTTACTAAAATTGAAATTAAATACGATACTATAACTAAAATAGTTGATAATACTAAGCCAAATAAAATAGAAAAAGTATTTATAAAAGTTCCTGAAGTAATAATACAAAATGATACTATCACTAAAGTAATTTATAAAAATAAAGAGGTTCAAAAGTATCATTATAAGGACACTTTGCAAAATGGTGTACTTGAAAGCACCATATTAGCTGATAACATTTATAAAAGAGATATTAAATTAACTACATTCAATAAAGAAACTACAACTAAAACGGTTAAAACTATTGTTAAAAGTGAATTATACTTTGGTACAATATTTACTATTTCGCCAACAAAACAATTAGAAAACACATCAGTAAATGCTTTTTACACTCATAAAAATAAGTGGTTAATTACTGGAGGTGTAGGATATAATTTTTACGAAAACAACCCTAATATTAGTATTGGAGTAGGGTTTAAATTTTAGAAAAAGTCCAGTTTATTAACTAAAAAACTGGACTTTTTATCAAGTATTTAGCAATTATTTTTTAATTAATGTTAAGTCGAAAGTTGTAAAATCACCTTTTGTAAATATTAAATGTTGACCTATTCCATTTTCAGCTATTAAAACATTACTTACACTCCAACTACTTGCACCTTTTGAAGCGTATTTTTGTGGTAATATATTATGACCAACATAAAATAAATCATCAGCCCTATAAGTAGAGTGTGTATGTGCAACTATCATAGGAATATCTAAATTTCTAAAACCAGTATTACTTCCTCTTGATCCGTTTGTTCCATTATCACCATGTAAAGCACATTCATATTTACCTATAATATAACTATCTTGTGTTGAAAGTGTTGTAATTTCATCGCCAAATTCGTTATGTAAATAATAAGCTACAACACCTTTTTCTGCTTTTTTCTCCATAACAGCAGTTGTATATTTAAAATAAAATAGTGAATTTGCAATATCTTTACGCCAATCTTGTTGTAATATTCTATCAAATCTATCATTATGATTTGCACTTGGTATTACGATTCCATATTTTAATTTAGGTTTTAGCCAATTTTTTAATTCGTGTAATTCTTTTTCTATTAAATGACTATCGTTTTGTAGTCTTTCATATTGTTGAATTGGGTCTTTTAGAATATGATTATTACAACTTTCACCATCTACAACATCGTGCATCACCAATTTTTTTATATTAAAACGCTCACAAATTGTATCATTTGCTTTGTCAATTTCTGGTATTATTTGATTACCATGTGAATCACCACAAACTAAGCCTTCAGCATTTTCAACTATGTTTATTACCTGGTTATGTACTTTATGTATTAAATCAATAAAGTTTCCATCTTTATCAGCCTCTACTTGTCTAATATGGAATATAGTTTCATTTCTTATTTCTACTATTACAAAGCCAAATTTATGTGAGTTTTCTGCTATTTTACCTTGTCTTGAATCAGTATAATTTGGTAGTGTAATTGCTCCAGTTGTTAAAACTGTTTTATTAGCATATCCATTTAAAGTTGGTTCTGTTTTTAAATGTAATTTTGGATGACCTACAATAATAGATTTACCTTGACTTAAACCTTGAATACCAGTTAAAGGATATTTCATTGTTGGGCTTATTTTAACATCAGCCAATAAAGTTAAGTAATCGTGTATATCGTGTCTTGAAGCACTCCAATATTCTTTTGTTTCTTCGTGCCAATTTTCATTTTTACTTTCAGCGAAAACAGAAGTAGGGTTTTTGTATCTACCTAAAATAACACTTAATTCAGCATTTAAAAAGTTTTTATAGGCTAAAATATTATTGTAAAAATTGGTATGTAAAGGTGTTTCATTTTGCTCGTAGGTAATTAAATAAAATTTACTTTTCTTTAACTTTTTACCTTTACCTAATTTCCATTCTTCTGAATCTTCTATACGAGTTTTGTTATCTGTTAAATTTCT
Source organism: uncultured Lutibacter sp. (assembly GCF_937891065.1). Taxonomy (GTDB): domain Bacteria; phylum Bacteroidota; class Bacteroidia; order Flavobacteriales; family Flavobacteriaceae; genus Lutibacter. Next base: position 2,296 of record NZ_CALAEQ010000202.1, read on the forward strand.
CCTTTCTAAATGTTCTGATATTCTTCTCCTTAAACCATCATCATAAGTATGGTTTTCATTTTCTAAACAAAATTTTCTTGCTACACTTGTAATGTTTTTGTCAGTTTTATATAATTTAAGAATTGTTTTAATGTCACTTTTGGTTAATTTACTCATTATTATATTTTTAAGTTAAATTTAATTTAGTAAATGTAATGTTTTTTTTTACTTTTTGGGATTATATTACTCAAATATAGTAACTTTTGGGGAATATAATACTCATTTGTATAGTTATATGTCTACTTAATAGGTGTTTTTTATAGCTATAACTATACTTTTTTAAGTAGTCTTTCACATTTATTTCTCCAACTTCCTGAATTAACTTGAATTGGAACTGTTTTTACTTTTAATTTTCTAAAATGTATAAATTCTTCGTAATTATCATCTAAATGCCAAATAACATTAGTTTCTTTTAGATAAATTGCTTTAAATTCCATACAAGTAAATCGTATTTTACAACGTGGCAAACCTAACATATCTGAAACAATATATAAATCATCTAAAGTTGGATTTGCCTTATATCTATGCTTATGAAGTTCATCGTATCTTGTTGTTAATATCCAAACATCAATATCTCTATCAATTAATTCTTTTGCATATTCTTGTACGTGTTTTTTTTCTAATGTTCCATCAAAATCAAAGGTTACTATTTGTTTCATAATTTATTTCTTTTTTCTAATTCCTCAACGTAAATATTGTAGTAATCCATATAAGAATTTCTGTTTTTATATTTTGCCAAAAACAACTCCAACTCATTATTACTGTAACTTTTTATGCTCTCTTTTAGGTGGTGGCAAAATACCTCATGACTATCAGTTATTGTAAATTTCTTTTTTTTCATAATTATTTTCTAAAGGATTTACCTTTCATTTCAAAAATATTAAACATTTCTTGTAATCTATCAAAAACCCTATCACCATATTTTACTTTTATTTGTGCTAAAGTTAAGTTTGTGGTTAAATAAGTTTTTTTACCTCTTGCATAACGTTCCTCAATAATTTCTTTCATTAAATTCTTCTTACCGAAATTTGAGGCATCTTGTTCAGTACCGAAATCATCAAAATAATACGTTTTAGTATTGTAATATTTATTGTTAAATTCCTCTTTTTGCCATTGCTCTTTAGAATCTAATGTTTCATATTCACTTACAACAGTTAGGCAACTTGTTTTATTAAACCATAGTAAAGTTTCTGGAAGTAACTTGTAAGCTATTCTTTGGTATGTTTCTATCATAGTTGTCTTACCACAGCCATAATCACCAATAATTAATAAACCTTTGCTTAAATCAGCTATATTAAGGCTTAATTTAGTTTCATTAAAACTTTCATCTTTAGCAAAATATCTTGCAATAATATCATAAATAACTGAATTATCTTTATTAACAAGTAATTTTGTTCTTGTTACATACTCAAAAGTTTCTTTAAATAGCATTTTAAGTAGACTTAAATCCATTTTTTCTAATGGCTTCTTATCTTTATCAGTTAAATTTGAAAAATAACCATTAGCAATTTCTCTTGATTTTAATTCTGATTCTGTTAATGGAATTTCAATATCAAAACCCCTTCTAAAATTATCTCCTATTATTCCCATTATCTATTTGGATTTACAACGTTTAACAATGATTCATTACTTTGTGAAGATGATTGATTTGTTTTAATATCTTTTTTTAACCATTCACTTTTAAATCCAGCCCAACTATTATTAACACATTCGTTCAAAGTA
>NZ_CALAEQ010000203.1 GCF_937891065.1 uncultured Lutibacter sp.
TCAATTATAAAATAGCTGTTTACATACAAGAAAATTTACCTGAAACTTCAGCATACACCTTTGATTATAATGATGTTTCTTCTGCAAAAGAAATTCATATTATTGGTTTTGGACCTGCTGGAATGTATGCAGCATTGCGTTGCATTGAATTGGGATATAAGCCTATTGTTTTAGAACGAGGTAAAAATGTAAAAGATAGGCGTCGCGATTTACGTGCCATCAATCAATTTCATATTGTTAATGAAGATTCAAATTATTGTTTTGGAGAAGGTGGTGCAGGAACCTATTCAGATGGTAAATTATATACTCGAAGCTTAAAGCGTGGTGATGTACGAAGAATTTTTGAAAACCTAGTTTATCATGGTGCAACAGAACAAATTTTGGTAGATGCGCATCCTCATATTGGTACCAATAAATTACCAAATGTAGTTACCAATATTCGGGAAACTATTTTAAAATATGGAGGAGAAATTCACTTTGAAAGTAGAGTGGTAGATTTTACTATAAAAGAAAATAAAATTCGCGCTATTCAATTGCAAAATAATAAAGAAATGGCAGTAGAGAGTGTCATTTTAGCAACAGGACATTCGGCCAGAGATATTTACTATTTATTACATAGAAAAAATATAAATATTGAGGCAAAGTCATTTGCAATGGGTGTTAGAGTTGAACATCCTCAACAAATTATAGATTCCATCCAATACCATTGTAAAAGTGAAAGAGATGAGTTATTACCAGCTGCATCATACAGTCTTGTTCAACAAGTAAAGGATAGAGGCGTTTATTCGTTTTGTATGTGTCCTGGAGGTTTTATTGTTCCTGCTGCAACAGCTAGTGGAGAAGTGGTTGTAAACGGGATGTCACCTTCCAAAAGAAACAGTCAATTTGCTAATTCAGGAATAGTAGTTGAAATTAATGTTGAAAAAGATTTGGAAAAATACAATCATTTTGGTGTTTTAAAAGGACTTGAATTTCAAAGGGATTTGGAAAAGATGGCATTTACAGCAGGAGGAGGAACACAAGCAGCTCCAGCGCAACGATTAACTGATTTTGTTACAGGAAAATTATCTACTAATTTAAATGCAACTTCTTACCAACCTGGTTTAAATTCTGCCCCTTTACACAGTTTATTGCCTAATTTAATAGGTGGTAGATTAAGGACTGGTTTTGAAGCCTTCGGGAGGAAAATGAGAGGTTATTATACTGAAGAAGCAAATGTTATTGGTGTAGAATCACGCACATCTTCACCAGTGAAAATACCTAGAAATATAAATTTAGAACATCCACAAATAGAAGGCCTTTTTCCTTGTGGTGAAGGTGGTGGCTATGCCGGTGGAATAGTTTCAGCTGCTATGGATGGTGAACGTTGTGTTGAAGCTGCAATACAAAGATTAAAGAGTTAATTAATCTCCTTGAAATAAAACTATTAGCTAATTTTTTTATTAAAACAGAATTTCGTAATTTTAAAAGGAAATCTATAGCGTAATAGGATGCTTTCTGCTATCTTTTACAATGTTAATGTGTTAAATCTAAATGATTGAAAACACCCTCTTTAATTTTCATGATTTAGATCTTAATTAAGAGTATCAACCTCAAAATTATGAATTTAATACATGAATTATGAATTTATCACTTTTTTTTGCAGTTATTATTGGATTATTTTTATTTGGAGGTATCCGGATTATTTTTGAATATAAAAGAGCCTTAAAATTTAGATTTGGTAAATATATTAAAACGTTAGATCCTGGTTTTAGGTGGGTTATCCCTATTATTGAAACAATTCAAATTGTTGATATTCGTGTTATTACTTTTAATATAGATTCACAGGAAGTAATGACAAAAGACAATGTACCTTGTAGTATAGATGGTGTCGTTTTTTTTAAAATTGACGATCCTGAAAAGGCTGTTTTAGAAGTTGAAGAATACAAATTTGCCATTACACAATTATCACAAGCTGCTTTAAGAGATGTTTGTGGAAAGGTAGAACTAGATACCATATTATCTAATCGGGAAGAAATGGGGAAGAATATTAAAACTATTGTAGAAGAAGAAACTAAAGAGTGGGGTATTGTAATTATGGATGTTAAAATTAAAGACATACAATTACCTGAAAACATGAGGCGAATGATGGCGAATCAAGCAGAGGCAGAGCGATCTAGGAGAGCACGAATTATTTTAGCATTAGCGGAAGAACAAGCAGCAGGAAAATTATTAGAAGCAGGAAAATTAATAGATCAATCACCTTCTGCCATTAAATTAAGATTGTATCAAACTTTAGCAAATATTGCTTCGGAAAAGAATTCAACTATTATATTCCCATTCCCTGAAGAAGTTTTGCCAAGGAATACAAAATAAAATGTCAACAATTAATTTTGAATAGAAATTATTTATTGTGTTTTTTTACTTTTCAAGTAAATAGGAAGTAATTTTTTGGTTCCGTATTCAACTCTTGCTTCACAATCTATAATATCACCTTCAAATTTTAATTTTTTAGGGATTGCAAAACAGAAAATTCCTTTTGCTTTAGCCATTCTTTCTAATTTGTTGAAAGCTTTTTTAGATAAATTATTATATAATGGCTGAAGCAATTTACATTGCTCGTTAAATCCATGATTTTTATCCCAATTTTTAGCTTCTTCACCTTTTAAAAGATGAGTTGAAAAATAAATTTCATTTAGTTTAGGAAATGCATCTGAAAATACTTTTTTTGATCCTTCACATGCAAATTGCACTACTTCCTTATTTCTAACAATAAAAATACGATGAAAATTCATTTCTAATTTAGCCAATTGATTTGTTGCTATGGCAGCAATCCCAATCCATTGTATTTCGTGACCTTGCTGTATTCTTTTTGCATCAAACCATTTATAAAAATCTCTTATTTCCCTAATAGTTTTATACTTTTGGCTTCCATTATTTAGTGAAAGATTATAGCTATTCGCTTGTTTCCAAACTTCAGTTTTATTTTTTCTATCGTTTTTTAACCAACATCCTTCTAAAAGTATACGATTGTTAGTTTCTTTTTGATAAAGTTTTAAATTTTTCCATTCTTGTGCATCAATAAGATTAGAATTTATGAAGAGTAAAAGAATAACTATTTTAAGGAGATTTGTTTTCAATTATATGATTTTCTGGCAATTTTTAGAATAAATCAAAGGTACAATCTTTATGTTTTAGATGTGTATTATAATAAAATAATATTAATTTAAAGTGCAGATAATATATATTACCTGCACGAACTAATGTTTGCCAACTCCGAAATGCATTATGAATCTAATAGTTTGTTAATCATTTTTAAAAGCAATATTTTATTAATTGGCTTTGAAATATAATCATTGCAACCATATTCAATTGCTTTATCCCTGTCGCCGGGCATTACATAGGCGGTTTGAGCTACTATAAGCAACTCTTTGTTAAACTTCCTAATTTGTTGTGTAGCTTTATAACCATCCATTACTGGCATTTTTAGATCCATTAAAACCAAGTCGATATCTAGCTTATTTTTGCATATTTCTACGGCTTCTTTTCCATTCCGTGCGAAACTAATATTTGGGAATGTATCTATTAGCAACATTTCTAAAAGTTCTAAACTAACCTCATCGTCTTCCACAATAAGTAATTTTAAATTTTCTAATCTTGACACAGTGTTGTTGACACTTTCCGGTAACTGTTCAATTTCCTTAATTATTTTTTGGGCGTAAGGAACTGTAAATACAAATTTTGATCCTTTGCCTTCTTCAGATTCAACTGAAATCTCACCTCCTAGCATAGCGACATAAGCCTTTGTAATTGCCAATCCTAATCCTGAACCTTCCAATACCTTAACATCCTCAATATCGGCCTGTTCAAAACGATTAAATATTGCGTGTAACCGATTTTTAGGGATGCCTATTCCTGTATCTTCCACAAAAAATTCAATAAAATTCTCTTTTAACAAATAACCAAAAGTGACGGTACCCTTTTCGGTGAATTTAATTGCATTTTTAATAAGGTTCGTTAATATCCCATGGAATTTATGGCTATCAGTTAGAAGCATTACTTGCTCAGTCAGAAGTGATGTTTCTATAAACAGCGATAATCCTTTCTTGTTTGCTTCGGGTAAAAAGAAAGAATAAAGCTCCTCCATTTCAGTATTTATAGATATTTCAGCTTTGGAAATAACAACTTCACCCGATTCAATTTTTGAGATATCAATTATATCGTTTATGGTATTTAGCAGCCTATTACCGCTTTTATTAATAACTTTTGTGTATGTATCAATTTGATCTTTGTTTAAGTTCGGTTCATTAAGCAGGTTGATAAATCCAAGGATACCATTCATTGGGGTACGTATTTCGTGACTCATATTGGCTAGAAATGCTGATTTAAGACGATCACTTTCTTCTGCTTTTTCTTTGGCAGCGATTATTTCTCGCTCAATTTTTTTCTTTTGAGTGATATCCTGAGCAGTCCCGTAACTACCTACTATTTTATTATTCTTGTCTTTTATAACACTTCCTTTTGAAATTATTTGCTTTATTGAACCATCAGATACTATAATGTCCAATTCTATTTCATAAGGTATTTCTCGTTGAACACAGTCTTGAACAGATTTATCAAGCAGAACAAAACTTTCTTTTGTGTAAAATAGTCGTTGTTCAGAGTAATTTGGTGCAGGTAAATCATAGGAGCGTTCAAAAATATTGAATATTTCTTTTGACCAGGTTACGGTATCAGTATCAATGATATACTCCCAACTCCCAACATGTGATAATTTCTGAGCTTCAATCAATTTTCTTTCGCTTTCTTCTGCTTTTTCTTTGGCTGCTATAAGTTCAATTTCTGCTTGCTTACGTTCATTAATGTCCGATCCTATGGTAGTAACTACAGCATCATCATCTGGTTTTGTTCCATGCCAGGCCATCCATTTATAAGAGCCATCTTTACACAAATAGCGATTTTCGAAAAATGTAACGTCATTTCCTTTCAGCTGTTCTGTAGCTATATCAATGGTATTTTGTTTATCGTCTGGATGGACAAATTCCATATAAGGTATAGATGTAAATTCGTCAATGGAATAACCAAGTATTTTAGTTATTGCTTTATTTACTTGAATAAAACGACCTTCGTTCATATTCGCTTTTGCAATAATACTGGGTGATAAATCAAACGTTTTTTTTAGGCTTTCTTCGGTAATACGGATTTTTTCTTCAGCTAGCTTCCGTTCTGAAATATCAGAACCAATTCCTGTTACTATACCATTCTCATCAGGCTTAGATCCATGCCAGGTCATCCATTTATACGAACCATCTTTACATAAGTAGCGATTTTCAAAAAAAGATATATCCTTGCTTTTCAGTTGTATTGCTATCTCCTCAGCTGTTCTTCGGGTATCAGGGTGAGCAAATTCAATAAATGGCTTTGATGTAAACTCTTCAAGCGAGAAACCCATTATTCGTGTTACTGCCTGACTGGCTTCAATAAAATAACCCGTATTTAAATTTAGTTTTGCAATAATACTGGGTGATATATCAAATGTGTTTTGTATATTTTTTTCACTAATTTTGAGCTTCTCTTTAGCCTGCTTTTGTTCAGTTATATCCTGAAAGATTCCAGTTAGTTTTGTTGGTTGGCCATCGAGTAGTGTTACTTCGCATGTCGTACGAACGTCGATTCGACGGCCTTTGGTAGTATGGGTTTCAAGTTGGAGGTCGTATCCTTTGCCTTCTTTTATTGCCGTCTCCAATGCATTTATGATCATACGGCGAGATTCAGGTAAGAAATATCCAACTCCAGCATCTACTGTTGGGTTAAACTCTTCTGGTGATGTATCATGAATACGATAGGTTTCTGCAGTCCAGAATAAATTGTTGGTTGCAATGTCCAGTTCCCATCCTCCAAGCTTTGCTATGGACTGAGAAGCCTCAAGCAACTGGGTGCTTTGATTTAATTTTAACTGCGCTAATTTACGTTCGGTTATATCAGAACCAATAGTAGTTACCATTCCATGCTTATCTTCTTTTGTACCATTCCAAGCAATCCATTTAGAAGAGCCATCTTTACACAAATAGCAATTTTCAAAGTAAATTAGTTGATTGGATGTTAATTTTTCAGATACCACCTTATTTGTTGTCTTAAGCTTATCATCAGGATGAACATATTCTATAAATGGCTTCGATGTAAATTCTTCAACAGTATACCCCAGTATTGTTGTAACTGCCTGATTAACTTCAATAAAATAACCTGTATTTAAATTCACTTTTGCAATAATACTGGGTGATAAATCAAATGTTTTTTTTAGGTTTTCTTCAACTTGTTTCCTAGCTATAGTTTCCCAGGCAACATCCGCTAAACGCTGAACGCTTTTAACATCGGCTTCGTTGTAATTTATTTTTTTGTTTCCAACTCCAAAAACTGCCATAATTTGGTTCCCTCTAATTACAGGAACTACTAATTCACGTATAATTGGTGCATGACCTTCAGGCAAACCTTTTTTATGTGCTAAACTTGGATAGTCATTATGAATTACAGGTTTACGTTCTTTTATACAATCAATCCAAACACCAGCTTCAGAGATGGGATAATGTAGGCTAGCTTCAGTTGATCCCTTACACATATTATTTAATGTATTGGAAGACCAAGTTTGCAGTGAAAGAGACTCCTGATCATCTTCTATATAATGATAAAAACCAATTTCGCTACCTGTAAGTTCTTCGGCTTCATCCAAAAATTTCTGGAGTACTTCTTCTTCCGAATGATTAATCGCGTATTCAAACAATTTTAATTCTATATCCAGAATTTTTTCTTCGTGCTTTCGTTCTGAGATATCGATATGGGTACCCACCGTTCTGATGGCTTTACCGTTTTTATCAAAATAAATATCAGCTCTAGAAAGAATATCAATCCAATGCCCGTCATTATGTTTCATCTTAAATTCTACTTCAAAATGGTCTTGCTGTTTATCAATTATTTTCTGGTGCTTTTTCCTTGATTCGTCCCTGTCTTCCCGTTTGGTTAACTTCTCCCATACACTAAAATCGTTTGCTAATTCTTCGTCTTTATAACCCAACATGCTTTTCCATCCTGGTGAATAATAAATTTCGTTTGTTAAAAGATTCCAATCAAACAAACCGTCTTTTGTTGCAGCCATTGCCAACTCAAATAGTTCCTTACTTTCCTTTAATTTTTCTTCTGTCTGCTTACGGTTGGAACTTTTCGATAACTTGTGATTTTGAAACTTCGATTTCTCCAATTCAGAAATTTTTGATTCTAACTGACTGATTTTAATTAGGAGCTCTTCTTTTGTCACGCTTGGTTTTTTATTCATGTCCTCTACTCTTTAATAAATAAATAACTTAAGTAAAGCCAATATACAAAAATTATAAATATTTTATCGTAGACATTATTAAATAAATATAACCTTTAATATCTTCCAATTGAGCATGTGTGAATATTAGTTTTTTTGCGTTTTTTTTTAGTTAATTTAGAAAGGGTTAAAACACTATTATTTTTTAAGATTATTTGTAAAAGGGCAGTAGGTCATTTTTTTTAAAGTACTTATAATATACTTTTTAATTTTGAAAATGTAAGGTTGTATAAGTGGTAGTGAAAATGTAATGAAGATCAACTTTTAAAAGTAGTTAAATGACTGATCTTTAAAATTTTATAAATGTATTTGTGCACATAACAGGACTTGAACCTGCACGTCCTTACGGACACGAGCCCCTCAAGCCCGCGCGTCTACCAATTCCGCCACATGTGCATTTGATATTATTTTAAATAAAAAAAGTTAAGCGTAAAGCTCAACTTTTTTGTGACCTGGCTGGGGCTCGAACCCAGGACCACCTCCTTAAAAGGGAGGTGCTCTACCAACTGAGCTACCAGGTCAATTATCCTTTCCGCAATTGCGAGTGCAAATATACCATTCAAATTGTAGAAAACAAGTTTTTTGTTGTTGTTTTTTAAACGATATTTGTTTTTATAAAAGAAATCACTAAAAATTTAGTTTATGAAGATTGTTTTGTTGGGATATATGGCAAGTGGAAAATCTGCTGTTGGTACTATTTTGTCAAATAAGTTAGAAATTCAATGTATTGACCTTGATAATTATATTGAAGAAAAAGAACAATTGACTATTTCTGAAATTTTCCAGATAAATGGTGAGATTTACTTTCGAAAAAAAGAAAGTGAATATTTACAAGAATTGTTAAATTTAAGGGAAACTTGTATCATTTCTGTTGGAGGAGGAACTCCTTGTTATGGAAATAATATGGAGTTGATAGAAACTAATTCTAAATCATTTTATTTAAAAGCATCAATTCAAACAATTTTTGATAGATTAAGTGGTGAAACTTCACAAAGACCATTAGTTGCTACAATTGGTAAAGAAAATTTGAAAGAATATATAGCTAAACACTTGTTTGAGCGTTCTCTTTTTTATCAAAGAGCACAACATACAATTTCTGTAGATAAAAAAAGTATTTTTACTATTGTTGATGAAATAATTGAGTTACTCTAAAATCGCAAATGAATTTTTAGCTTCAAATATTACTGAGATATGTTCATGCATTGAGGTAGATAATGAAATTCCTTTATAATCAGCTTTTACGGGGTATTTTTTATGGTTTCTATCTACTAAAACGGCTGTATTAAAACGTTTTAATGGAACTTCTAAAAAATGCTTAATTCCATAAATTAAAGTTGTTCCAGAATTTAAAACATCATCAGCTAAAATTAGTGATTTATTTTTATAGTCTACTGGTTTTAAACTTGTTGAAATTTCATTTAAAGGTTTTTTCTTGTCAATAAAAACTTCACAGAGTGTTACTTTTAAGTCGGAAATTTCAAGAATAAAATTGCTTATTTTTTGTGCAAAAACATAACCATTACCATTTATACCAGCAATTATAATTTCTTTTTCTTTACAATTGTCTTCATAAATTTGATATGCAATTCGTCTTGTTTTATTATGAATTTGTTCGTTTGTTAAAATAATAGAACTTTCCATTGAAACTTATTTTTTTTCAAAGATAAAAAACAATTCTCTACCAAATCTAGGTTTTATAGAATTATAACATTTATCAAGTGTTATGATATTAAATTTTTCAGAAAATAGTTGCAAATACTCAACTGAACTTCCTCCAAATGGAGGGCCTTCTTTTGTTAACTCAAAATCGAAAAGTAAGCCTATTAGTTTACCTTTTTCATCTAATAAATCAGCCATTTTATCAACATACTTTGATCTAACATCAGGATGTAACGAGCAAAAAAAAGTGTGTTCTACAATTAAATTATACTTTTTGTTATGTTTAAAAAAATCAGCTTCTATTAAGTTGTTTTCAGGGAAAGAAGCAACTCTTTTTTTTAAATTTTTAAGTGGTTGTTCAGCAATATCAATAACATCAACATTAGTAAAACCTTGATTATGTAAATATTCTGCTTCATAACTGTTTCCAGCTCCAGGAATTAATATTTTTAAATCTTTATTGGGTAATTGACTAAAATATGCTTCAAGCGGAGAAGAAATATAGCCAATATCCCAACCCGTTGCATTTTCATTATATTTTTGTTCCCAATAAGTTTTATCAAACGGATTTTCCATAAATTTATAGAGATTTCATTAAACCACCATCAATAGTGATATTAGTTCCTGTGATATAGGAAGCATATTCTGAAGCTAAAAAAGTAACTAAATATGCAAATTCTTCAGATTTCCCTAACCTTCCAGCAGGAATGTCATTTACAATAGATTTTAAATTGTCTTCAACTGAAATCCCCTTAGCAATCGCCTGACTTTGGTTTAGCTCTTGAATTCTTTTGGTGTCAAATTTTCCTGTTAAAATATTATTTATGGTAATATTATAAGGAGCAATTTCACGAGATAATGTTTTAGCCCAAGTTACTACGGCAGCTCTTATAGAATTTGATAAAACAAGATATGATATAGGTTCTTGAACTGTTAGTGAAGTTGCATTTATAATTCTTCCAAACTTGTTCTTTTTCATATTTTCAAGAGCTAACATTGTAATATGATTTGTTGTCTTAAATAATAAATCAAATGCTTTTTGATAATCGTTTGTGGTCTTATCAAAAACTCCGCCTGATTCTGGGCCGTTGGTATTATTAATAAGTATATCTATTTGATTACTTTTAAAGTAATTTATGGTAGTTTTCTCAAATGAATTGAAATCATAAAAATCAGTAACAATATATTGGTGTTTTTGATTGAAATCAGTATTCAGTTCCGATAGTACTTGTTTTAATTTGTCTTCATTTCTGGCCATCAATGTTACTGATGCTCCACATAAAGCTAATTGTATTGCTATAGCTTTGCCTAAACCTTCAGTACTGGCACCAACAAGCGCGTTTTTATGTTGTAAATTAATCTTCATTACTATGAAATTCATTTATATCTCGTCTATCTTTTTTTGTAGGTCTGCCTTCTCCCTTTTTTCTATAATAGTCTTTGGAATATTTTAATAAATCTAATTTTTCAAACTCTTCCGCTGGTGTAATATCTTTTCTGTATAAATCAACAAGTTTAGCGCCAACACGACTTGCGGGGATATCTAAAACTTCAATTTCATAATTAACCTGATTCTTACGGATCGTAATTTTTTCATGATTAAAAACTGTTTTTGAAGGTTTTATACTGTCTCCATTCATTTTAATATGACCTTTTCTGCAAGCTTCAGTAGCGTTATTTCTTGTTTTAAAATAGCGTACACACCATAAATATTTATCGATTCGCATTAAATTCCTATAATAAAGTTAAATTTTATCTTTTATCTTTTAACAAAGGTATGAAAATAGTATCTTGCGCACCTAAAAATTAGACTGAATGAAATTTAAAAATTTATTTTTTATACTAGCGATAGCACTAGTTATTTTTTCTTGTAAAAATGACGATAATGATGCAACTAGTACTGATCCTGCAGCGCAATCTTTATTAGATGATACCGCGTTAATTGAATATTTGCAAACACATTATTTAAATGAAGATGATGGTGGGATTTGGACAGTTACAAATGGAGAAGCTCCTTTGATGGATGATAATAGGATTGCAGTTCAAAATATCACAAAAGATGATATTGCTTATAAATTATATTATTTAACTCAAAATGAGGGTGTTTCTACTTCACCTTCAAGAGCAGATTCTGTATTAACAACTTATACAGGGATGCTTTTAGATAGTACAGTTTTTGATTCTCGTACAATATATGTTTGGTTTTCATTGCCAAATTTAATAGATGGTTGGGGACACGGATTTACCAACTTTAAAGGAGGGACTAAAGTTATTAATGAAGATGAATCTTTTTATTATGAAAATTCTGGTAAAGGTATTTTATTTATTCCTTCAGGTTTAGGTTATGGAAGTGTTGGAAATGGTTTTATTCCAGGAAATGAACCTTTAATTTTTCAATTTACATTAGATAGCGTAAATGAATCTGACGATGATAATGATGGTATTTTATCTAAAAATGAAGACATTGATAATGATGGTAATGTGAAAAATGATGATACAGATGGAGATTTAATTCCAAATTATTTAGATACTGATGATGATGGTGATGGAATTTTAACTAAAGATGAAGACGCTAATGGAGATGGAGACTTAACAAATGATGATACTGATAATGATGGAATTCCAAATTATTTAGATAAAGATAATTAATACAAATAAGTATATAAAATATTCTAAACTTATTAAAAAAAAACACCACTATAAAACTAGTTTTATAGTGGTGTTTTTTTTTAATAATCTTTTTGAAGGGTTGATAATTAAGAAAAAGTATTAAGGTATAATTTACAGATATAAATAACTTTGTCAGTCTTAGCTTGTCTATGATCACTTATTATTGATCAATTTTTGATAACGTAAAGTAAAACATTTCAACAAGTTTAGTGTGACATTTTAAGAATCTTATGCTGCTGATTTATTAGATAACCTTTGTTTATTGAACTATCAATCTTTTAGTTGAATAAGCATTTTTATTTGCTATTTTAATAATATACAACCCTTTAGGGATATCATTAATTTCAATGCTATTATAAATAAGTATAGGTTGCTGAATATTAATAACCAGTTGCCCCATTAGGTTATAAAACTGTATTGTTTCAATTTCGGTATTGTTTTGTACAGAAATTGTAACTTGATTATTTATTGATGGGTTTGGGTAAACACTAAATAAGTTTCGAACAAAATCTGGTGTAGATAAAGTGCTTAAAGTATGTGCTCCCAATCCGTTAAAAGTGTCTGAAACTAAAATGTCCCATTCACTTGTATTATAAGTTGTATTTGGGGAATTAATAGTGCTTTTTCTTCTTAAAGTAGTATTAGCTGCAAAAACAGTAGTATTATTAAAGACCCCAACAATGTCAATCAAAACACCATTTTTAAATAAGCCTACAGGATCATTACCGTTAAAATCAATTGGAGCACCTCCTACAGTTATATTGGATACACTTGTTACATCAATGACTGCTCCACTATTTCCTATAACATAAACATTATTTGTATTTAATGTACCACTTAATGTTAATTCGTTTGCCCAACTCCCTGCACCATTTGCTTGTTTTTTGATTGAATAATTAGATAAATCAACTATACTTCCAGTAAAATTAGCAATTTCAATAGCTTTATTATTTCCACCACCTTCAACATATTCTGAAATAAATAATTCAGTACCACCACCAGTTGCAGCTGTAGTAGTTGATACGGATGATGTATTACTTACCAATGAAGTATTACCTGCAGCATCTTTTGCAAATACCGTAAAATTATAGGAAGTGCTTGCTGTTAAACCAGTTACCGTATATGAATTGGTTGCAGAAGATGCTAAGAATACACCGTCTTTAAAAATTTCATACGAAGTAACTCCAACATTATCGGTTGAAGCAGTCCAAGCTAAATCTGTAGATGAACTTGTGGTATTGCTACTACTTAAATCTACAATTGCTGTTGGAGCTTCTGTATCTGCAGTTCCTGTATAGCACGACCAAGATAAATCATCAAAAATTACTCTATTACCAGTATTGCTAGTATTATCAAATACAACAGTTACATTACCTGAAATATTTATACCAGTTATTGTAGTTGTTATAATTTCATTTTCAATTCCATTTGGAATTGTACCAACTACAACACCATTCACTTTTAAATCAAATGTACCAGTTGTTCCACCAAATATTAATTTAGTAGTAACAGTTAAATCTCCAATTCCATTTGCGGTTGTTGGAGCAGAAAGGGTACCATTACGTATTGTAACTGCTGATCCTGTTAGTGTTTGATCAGTTCTAGTATCTGTTGAACTCCATGAGCCACCATCATCACCAGTCCAAGTTCTAGCAAGGTATGATGAACTTGAAGCTATAGGGATATTAGTAAACGTTTCAGAAGTACAGAAACTAGGTATTGCAGTTGTTGTACCATCAACAGCCGTACTTTGTGCAGATTCATTAGGAATAGTAGCTCCGTCTTTTGCTAAAACTGTAAAACTATAGGTTGTTGTTGGTGAAAGTCCGGTAATTGTATATGTTGTAGAAGCTGTAGCTATATTGTAAATACCATCTACATAAATATCATAACTTGTTACACCAACATTATCGGTTGAAGCAGTCCAAGATAAATCTATGGTTGAACTGGTTTCATTACTAACAACAAGATTTAAAGGAATAGAAGGAGCATCAACATCTATAATGTTTGTAGTAGTAATAGTTTCTGTATTACTTACTGTTGAAGTATTTCCAAAAGCATCTTTAGCAAACACTGTAAAGTTATAAGTTGTATTTTGAGTTAAACCAGTTAGTGTAGCTGAATTTGTTGCAGATGTTGCATAAGATGAACCATCAACAAAAATATCATAACTTGTTACACCTACATTATCTGTGGAAACATTCCAGTTTAAATCAACAGTTGTATTTGTAATATTTGAAGCGATTAAGCTAGTAGGAGCAGTGGGGTCTTCAGTATCTGGAGTTGTACTCCAAATTTGCGCTACATATTCTGGATGATCAATAAATGGGTTTCTATTATTTTGACGTGCATAAATTGCATTATTTCTATCTATTTCACGTGTACTTACAGGATCATTGGTATGCCATGTCATAAGTATAGTTAGAAAAGGCTCCGTAAATACTTTATTACTTGTACCGTCAAACATATCATAAGAACTCCATCCTGAAACTAAGTTTTCATACCTTGTTGCAAAATAAAAATACATTCTTGCAATATCTCCTTTAAACTCATCAATAGGCTCAAATACTGTTCCTGTATATCCTGCTGAATAACCTGAATTCAAACCTGAACCTAGTTTAGATCCATTTAGAGTTGTAGAAGTAGCCGTACCAACAACTCCATGTGGAAAAGCAGATCTTAATCCATTTACCTTTCCATCAGTTGGTATAATAAAATGAGCGTCAGAAACCATTGGAGATTGTTCGCTAAAAACTGATTGAGGTATAATATGTTCTCTATTATAACAATCACCTTCATTAGAATAACCACCACATTGATCTGTTGAATAGGTATAATTATAGGGATCTGCACCTGTAGGATTTTCAGAATACATATCTAAAATTGTACCGTCATTTTCATAATAAATATCTCTATCAGATGTTTGGTAAGTATCCCATAAACCTGGTGTATAACTTAAGACAGTGTGATTATCTATTATATTGTAAAGTTGTGTTTTTAATGTATAATTAGTGCCAATAGCAGTATC
The DNA here is from genome assembly GCF_937891065.1 of uncultured Lutibacter sp. Classification (GTDB taxonomy): domain Bacteria; phylum Bacteroidota; class Bacteroidia; order Flavobacteriales; family Flavobacteriaceae; genus Lutibacter. The sequence continues at coordinate 14,703 of NZ_CALAEQ010000203.1, forward strand.
ATAATAACCTGCAGGGATTTGGCTGTAAATTGTAAATGTAACAAAGTAAACTAGGAGTAATAGTTTTTTCATCCTATGTGGGGGTATTTTTTTAAATGGTAAACAAAAAAATTAAATAATAATTAATTTACTTTCTCTAACAAAGCCATATAAAATCCATCAAAACCTGATTTATGAACAGAAACTTTATTTTCTTTCACAAACTTAAATTCTGGATGATTTTTTAAAAATAGTTGTACTTGATTTTCGTTTTCTGAAGGTAAAATTGAACAAGTTGCATACACTAATTTTCCACCAACTTTAACCAATTGCGAATAGTTTTCTAAAATTTCAGCTTGCGTTTTCTTAATATTGTCAACAAATTCAGGTTGTAACTTCCATTTGCTATCAGGATTACGTTTTAAAACCCCAATTCCACTACAAGGAGCATCAATTAAAACTCTGTCTGCAGTACCTTTCATTTTCTTCATTACTTTTGAAGAATCGATAGGTTTTGCAGTAACATTATGCACACCAGCTCTACGGGCTCTTATTTTTAGCTTTTTAAGTTTACTTTCATAAATATCTGTAGCAATTAACTGACCTTTATTTTCCATTAAAGCTGCCAAATGTAATGTTTTTCCTCCTGCACCAGCACAAGTATCAATTACTTTCATCCCAGGCTTTACATCTAAATATTCAGCAACTAATTGAGATGAAGCATCTTGCACCTCAAATAAGCCGTCTTTAAAACATTGTGTTACAAATACATTTGCACGTTCCACTAATCTCAATGCATCAGGATGACCAGGTATAAATTCAGTTTCAATTCCTTCGTCCGATAATTTTTTTCTTAAAGATAATTTATTGGTATTAAGGGTGTTGGTTCTTAAAATAACTTCAGCTTGTTTATTTAAAGCTTCAATTTCTTTTGTCCAATGTTTTTCGCCTAATTCTTTAATAGCCAATTCATCTAACCAATCTGGAATAGATTCTTTAAAAACACGTTGTTTTTGAAGTTCATCAAATTTACCTTTTATTCTTCTTTCAGGAACACCTTGTAATTGATTCCAATCTGGTAACTTGTACCCTCTTAGTATAGCGAAAACAGCAAAATTTTTCCAAACGTTTTCGTTTGTATAATGCCCTTTGGTTCCAGCAATTTCATTGTATAAGCGCTTCCAACGAACCATTTCATAAATAGTTTCTGCAACAAACTTTCTATCTCTTGCTCCCCAACGTTTATCTTTCTTTAAAGCCTTTTCAACAACTTTATCAGCATATTCTTCATCATTAAAAATAAGCCTCATTGAAGCAATTACTGTATATACTAAGTTTCTGTGTAATCTCATATTAAAATTTAAGGTTGCAAAGATACAAAATTAGTTGATAGAAAATTTGCCATGTTGAAATTACAATGTACAGGATATTTGTTATAGAATATATCCAAAAGCCATGAGTTGTAATTTGGAATTGTTTATTGCTGTTTGAATTATTATCTTCGTGCTTTAAAAAAATATCATTGTACAATTTAAATACTTCTATTTCATATTTAAAAGGTGTTGGACCTAGTAGAGCAGACTTGTTAAAGACTGAATTAGGGATTTATACGTTTAGTGATTTGCTAAATTTTTTTCCGAATCGGTATATTGATAGATCTCAATTTTTGAAGATAAATCAGTTACAAGAAAACTCCTCAGAAATTCAAATTATCGGAAAAATTACAAGTATTAAAACAGTTCAGCAAAAGAAAGGGAGTAGGCTAGTAGCCACTTTTGTTGATGAAACTGGCTCTATGGAGTTGGTTTGGTTTCGTGGTGTTAAATGGATTAAAGAAGCTATTAAAACAAAGACTCCTTATGTTATTTTTGGTAAGACAAATTATTTTAATAGATTATTTACCATGCCACATCCAGAAATGGAGTTGGTTTCAAGTTATCAAAAAAAAATACAATCGGTCATGCAACCGGTTTATCCTTCAACTGAAAAATTAACAAATAAAGGAGTTTCAAATAAAATTGTTTCAACAATGATTCAAAATTTATTTGAGGAGTTAAATGGGAAATTTAAAGAAACATTATCTATTCCAATTTTAGAAAAATTAGACTTAATTTCAAAGAATGAAGCACTTTTTAATATTCATTTTCCTAAAAGTCAGGAATTATTAACAAAAGCACAAAATAGATTAAAATTTGAAGAACTTTTTTTTATTCAATTGCAATTAATTAGAAAAAAAATTGTTAGAAAAGCGAAGATAAAAGGTTTCAATTTTGAAAAAGTTGGTGTTAATTTTAATGCATTTTATAAAAATAAGCTTCCATTTGATTTAACCAACGCACAAAAACGTGTTTTAAAAGAAATTAGAAAAGATTTAGGTTCTAATGCTCAAATGAATAGGTTATTACAAGGAGATGTAGGTTCAGGGAAAACCATTGTTGCTTTATTGACTATGTTAATTGCATTAGATAACGGTTACCAGGCTGCATTGATGGCACCCACTGAAATTTTAGCAACACAGCATTATAATTCCTTAGTTGAATTGTTAAATGGTTTAGACATTTCTGTAAAATTACTAACAGGATCAGTTAAAACAAAAGAGCGAAGAATTATTCATGAACAATTAGAATCGGGTGAATTAGATATTTTAATAGGTACTCATGCACTTATTGAAGACAAAGTAAAATTTAAAAATTTAGGAATTGCAATTATTGATGAGCAGCACAGATTTGGAGTAGCACAACGTTCAAAATTATGGGAGAAGAACGAATTGCCACCTCATATTTTGGTAATGACAGCCACTCCAATACCACGTACTTTAGCAATGAGTGCTTATGGTGATTTAGATATTTCAGTTATTGATGAATTGCCACCTGGAAGAAAAGAAGTAAAAACTGCCCACAGATACGATTCAAACCGATTATCAGTTTTTAAATTTTTAAAAGAAGAAATAGCTAAAGGTCGCCAAGTTTATGTTGTTTATCCGCTAATAAATGAATCTGAAGCAATGGATTATAAGGATTTAATGGATGGTTACGAAAGTATTTCACGTGAATTTCAAAAACCAAATTATCAAATTAGTATTGTTCATGGTAAAATGAAACCAGCAGATAAAGAATATGAAATGCAGCGTTTTATAAAAGGTGAAACTCATATAATGGTTGCTACAACGGTTATTGAAGTTGGTGTGAATATTCCAAATGCAAGTGTTATGGTTATTGAAAGTGCAGAACGTTTTGGTTTATCTCAATTACATCAATTACGAGGTAGAGTTGGGCGAGGAGCAGAGCAGAGTTTTTGTATTTTAATGACTAGTTTTAAATTATCTAGTGATGCTAAAGTACGATTAGAAACCATGGTAAGTACAAGCGATGGATTTAAAATTGCAGAAGTAGATTTAAAACTACGTGGTCCTGGAAACTTAATGGGAACCCAACAAAGTGGCGTTTTAAATTTAAGAATTGCAGATATAGTAAAAGATGCTCAATTATTAAAAACGGCAAGGAGTATGGCTATAGATGTATTAACTAAAGATCCAGTTTTAAAAACACCAGAAAATAATTTGATAAAGATTGCGTATCAAGAAGTTAGTAAAAACAGTACTATTTGGTCTAATATTAGTTAGTTAAGGCTAAAAAGTAATTTTAATTTCTGAAAAAGACTATTGGAATGGTTAGTAGTTCTCTTACTGGCAATCCATCTAATAAGGCCGGTTTCCAATTTGGCATGTTACTAACAACTCTTTTTGCTTCTTTATTAAGTATTAGGTTTACGCCTTTAATTACTTCTGTATTCGTGATTTTTCCATCTTTTTCGACATTAAATGAAACTAAAACCTTTCCTCTTGTGCTTGCAATACGGGAATTTCTAGGGTATCTAATATTTTTTGATAAGTAAGTAACAAGTTCTTTATTTCCACCTGGAAACTCTGGTTGTGAGTAACTTTTTTTTACTAATTCAATACTTTCATTACTGTTTATTTCTGCATAATCATCAGTGCCAGTAATTGTATTTTGAGCATTCAAATTTAAAGCTATAAAAACTAAAAATAATAGAATTGAAGTAGTTCTCATTTTAATTTTGTTTAAAAATCAGGTATTTATAAACTTAATTACATTGATTAAATTAATTA
>NZ_CALAEQ010000204.1 GCF_937891065.1 uncultured Lutibacter sp.
GGTAAAGTAGCTACTAAAGCCTTACGTAATGCTGGAAAGGTACCTTGCGTATTATACGGAGGGGATAAACCATTACACTTTTCAGCTGATGAAACTTCATTCAAAAAATTAGTGTATACAGCAAACGTTTATACTGCAACGATTGAATTAGAAGGAGTAACAGTTCATGCAATTTTACAAGACATTCAATTTCACCCAGTGTCTGACAAAATTTTGCACATAGATTTTTACCAATTATTTGATGATAAACTGGTAACTATGAATATTCCTGTAAGATTAGTTGGAACATCACCAGGTGTAATTAATGGTGGTTCTTTAAGTTTTGCAAAACGTAAATTAAGCGTTAGAGCATTACCTGCTGATTTACCTGACTTTATTAATGCTGACATTTCTAAATTAAGAATTGGTCATAAATTAGTAGTGTCTCAGTTAACAGATGATAAATTTTCAATTTTACACCCAGAAACTACTGTTGTGGTTCAGGTTAGAACTGCACGTAGTGCCGTACTTACTGACGAGGAAGAAGAAGGTGAAGAAGGTGAAGAAGGAACTGCTGAAGTTAGTGAAGAAGAAGCTTCAGAATAACATTTTTATTCTAAAACAATATAAAAAGCGTTGCAATTTGCAGCGCTTTTTCTTTTTTATAAAACACATTCTTTTTATTACTTTTGTTAAATGCAATTATTTCGATATATAAAATTAATATTCGGAGCTAAAAAAGAAACCTCAACTGTTGATTCTATGAAAAAATTCTTAATTGTTGGTTTAGGAAATATTGGTGAAAAATATAACAATACTAGACATAATATAGGTTTTCAAATTTTAGATGAATTAGCCAAAAAAGAAGAAATTACTTTTGAAAGTGAAAAATTAGGTTCTATCGCAAAATTTAGATTTAAAGGAAGAACTTTTATTTTATTAAAACCTTCCACATACATGAATTTAAGTGGTAAAGCGGTCAAATATTGGCTTACCAAAGAAAATATTCTTCCAGAAAATTTATTAGTTATTTGTGACGATTTAAATTTACCTTTTGGTGCTATTAGAGTAAAAGCTAAAGGAAGTGACGGCGGACATAACGGTTTAAAGGATATTAATGCTGTTTTAGCAACCCAACAATATGCTCGTTTTAGATTTGGTGTTGGTTCCGAATTTTCAAAAGGTCGTCAATCAGATTTTGTTCTTGGAGAATGGGATTTAGAAGAAGATAAGCTATTATCAGAACGATTGGAACAAGCAAGTAAACTCATAAAATCATTTGGCACAGCTGGTTTAAATAACACTATGAATACTTTTAACGGAACCTAATTTTGGTTAAATTTTTGCATTGTGTAAATGTCTAAAATTCTTTTCTTTAAGAGTATTTAGATTTATTTTTGATCAGAAGCATACCACTCAGCATCTGATGTACCTGTTTCTTGTAATTTTAAGGAATGTAGTTTAATAGTTTTAGGTAATTTTTTATTAAGTTTTTCAGCAAAATCAATTAACATCATTTCACTAGTTGGCTGATAATCAACCAATATTACACTGTGACCTCTTTTTTCTAATTCATTTGCCAATTCAATATGCGGAGTGTTTTTATTAAATACTGTTGAATGATCAAATTTATCTACAATTTCTGAAGCAACTATTTTTTTCAAGTCGCCAAAATCTATCACCATTCCAAATTTCACATTTGTTGAATCGCTTATAGGAGTTCCAATTACCGTAACAAAAAGTTTATAACTATGCCCATGTACATTTTTGCATTTTCCATCATAACCATATAATGCATGTCCTGTTTCAAAATGAAACTGTTTTGTAATTCTAATATTACTCATTTTGTTTTTTCTAAATTAATCTTCTAAATCTTTTCTATTTTTTGCTTTGTAATATACAAAATAGGCTATTAATGCTAACAACACGAAGGGTAAATAAGTTCCTATTACAACACCAATTTGATAACTGCTATCTGGAGCGTTTTTAATCTTTTCTTCAACATTCACTTGTTGTAAAACAGCTATAAAAGTTGCTAACATTTATTATTTTTTAAATTTCTGTAATGCTTTTTTCGTGAAATCGGAAAGTACCAATTTACCACTAATTTCAGCTTTCTCGTCTAATAAGGCTGTCCAATTTTCTGTACCTTCCCACAAAGCTTTTTTCATTTCTTTTAAAGCTTCTGGATTATAATTTGAAAGTTTATTCGCTAAAATTTCAACTTCTATATCCATTTCTTTAATTGTATCAAATATTTTAGCATATAAGCCTTTTTCTTTTGCCCAATAAGCGTTTTGCCAACTTGTTGCATCTAAAGTTAACTCACTTAAAGCAGTTAGTCCTATTTTTCTTCTAACAACAGGCTCAATAACAAAAGGGCCAATTCCAATGGTGAATTCTGATAATTTTATATCAGCTTGGTTTGTGGCTAAACAATAATCGCAGGCCGCAGCCAATCCAACTCCACCACCAACAGCTTTACCTTGTATACGTCCAATAATTAATTTTGAACAGTTACGCATTGCGTTAATTACATTGGCAAAACCTAAAAAAAACTGTTTCCCATCTTCAAAATTTGAAATAGTTACTAATTCATCAAAAGAAGCACCGGCACAAAAAGCCTTATCTTGTTCACTTTTTAAAATAATTACATGAACATCTTGATTACTACTTAACTCATTAATAGAATGAGTCAGTCTAATTAACAACTCACTTGGAAAGGAATTACTTGCCTGATGACCAAACTCAATAGTAGCAATCTTATTATCAATATGTGTGTATAAACTTCCGTTACTCATAATGTGCAAAGTTACGCGTTTTTGTGTAAATACTTACGTCTAAATTTCACGACTAAAATTCCGGCCCTTAACAACATCCAAACTGTAAAAGCCAACCAAATAGCGTATAATTTTAAATTGTAATAATCTCCAATTATCAATACCGGTAAAAAACCCAAAAAAGTAGCAACTATCAATAAGTTTCTTAATGTAACAGCTTCAGCCAGTCCCTTAAAAATTCCATCAAAAACAAAAGCTATTGCATTAATTGGTTGCATAATAAGTACTATCCAAAATACACTGTAAAATGATTGTAAAACAAGTTCATCTTGCGAGAAAAGTTTTCCTATTTGAAAATAAAAAACAGCACAAATAACACTTAATATTATTGAAATAACGATAGAATATCGACTTAGTTTAATGCTTAACTTCCACATTTTTTCATAGTTTTTTTCACCTAATAACTTCCCTGAAACAATATTTCCAACACTGGCATATCCATCAATAAAAAAAGCAAAAAACAACCAAATTTGAAAAGCAATAGTTTGTGCAGCTATATAATTATCTCCATACTTTGTAGCGTACGAATTTGCTAAATACAAAGCCACATTCAATGCAAGTGCTCTTATTATTAAATTAAAACTTATCGCTAATAAATTTTTAATTTCTTTATTAAAAGGGAATGTTATTTTTAAATTGAAAGGTGTTTTTTTCAATATTAAAATCAGTGCTAAAATTGCCATAACACCTTGTGAAAT
>NZ_CALAEQ010000205.1 GCF_937891065.1 uncultured Lutibacter sp.
AATGAAACCCAACGGGTTTCCTTTATAATTATTTTATATTAAAAAAATAGAATTATTATACAACTGATATTCAATATTTAACAATTCACATTAATCTTAAAAGTTTTGTTTTTAATTCAAAAACCTAAGTTTAAATTATATTTAATATTTTAATCTAAAACTAAAATTAAAAGTTGGTTGTATTGAATATCTATCTATAGATAAAATTTCTTTTTTTGAAAAATCATATATAAAAAATTTGTGAAGTATATTTTTCGTTTTTAAAATATTTATAAATGAAAATCCAATTTCTGGTTTAACCCTTTTATTTTTATTTTTAAATTTATATCCTAAGGAAATATCCATTCTTTTATAATTCGGTAATGTAAATCCATTTAAATCTTTATAAGAAAACCTATAAGTAGTTGCCGATAATTCTGCAACTTCAGAAGGGAATGAATATGGTTTTCCAGAATGCCATTTCCATGCTAAAGCAATATTTAAATTATCAATAGTTACAGCTGTTGAAGCAACTATTTGGTGTTTTATACTTTGATTTCCAGGAAATGAGATTGAGTTATTTAAATTTTTAAAAATATTAATGGCATCAGTATATGTGTAGCTAAACCAACTTGTAACAAAACCCGTTTTATTTCTAATAAAAAAATCAAACCCTTCAACTTCGCTTTCTCCTATATGAAAATCTTGATCGTTTGGATCTAAAAAACCATAATTAAAAGTGGTAATTCCTTCTATTCCTTTATTAAAATATTCAAAATCTATTAGGAAATTTTTATTATTAAAAGATAAGCCTCCATTAAATTGATGAACATGTAACAAAGGGAATTGCTCTCCATCAACTCCAACCCATAAATGATTTCCATTTTCAAAGGTTTCACTTACAGTCTCATATGTTTGAAGTAAAGCTTGTGTTTTTATTTCAAAAGAAGCATTTACATTAAAATATTTCAAAAATGCTTTTTTAGCGTATAATCTTGGTTCAAATTGAAATGAATTCAATTGTTGATAATAATTAAAGCGAACTCCACACCTAATAAAATAATTTTCTGGTTGCTGAACTGTATAATTACCATATATGGAATGTGTTCCAATAATACTTTTTTTGGAATCTTCTATAGAAGAATCATCTTCGTGCATTGATAAATAATCAAATAATATGTTTTTCTCATTCCAGTGATAACCAAATTGAAGCTTTGCAGCTTCCTTTAAAATAAGTTCATGATCAACATTAAAACTAATTTCTCTAATGCTATTGTTTCTTATATTTAAATCCTCTTCTTCTAACTCGCCATCATCTTCAATCTCATTTAAAAGCTGATAATAATCCATTAAATATTCCGTATAATTAGCTGTAATTTGGGTGTTATTTTTTATATTTTTTATATTCCAAACTAGCCCACCACTTTTGCTATTAGCATATAGGTTTTCATTTAACAAATAATCATCCTCTTTAAAACTTAAATTAAATTTATCCAACATTACTAAACCTTGAATACGAAGTGAATTATTTTTATTCAATTGATAATTAATACCTCCACTAATATCATAATAAAAAACATTTTTATTTAATATTTCGGAAGTAGTAATACTTGAATTTTTAAAGGTTTGATTTATTAAATTATTAAAAGGTTGAAACTGCAAAATATCTGTAAAAGACCTTCTAATTGAAAAATCCGTCGATATTTTATTGCCTATTTTTAAATTAGATGATAAATCAATGTCTAACAAATTAATGCCTAAAGAAGCATTTGATTGAATACTATCAACAACTAATGTAGAAATTTCAATTAAACCTCCAGTATGGCTACCATACTTTGCATTAACACCATTACTATAAAAGTTTACTTTAGTAATTGAATTAGGGTTTACTGATGAAATGCCTCCTAATAAGTGACCCGTATGGTATAACCTGATTCCATTCCACAAAATCAAATTATGATCAGGAGTACTTCCATGTACAAATAAGTCTGTTGCATTTTCTTGAGAATTGGAAACTCCAGGTAATTGCTGTATACTTTGAAAAACATCTGCATTAATTAACCCTCCTAAAACACCTTGATTTTTTGGCGTTAAAACAAAACCGCCTTCCCTATTTTTTGAAATTCCTTTTGCTAGATATGAAATTTCAACCAAATCTAATTGAGTTTCTTTAACAGAAATCTTGATTTCTACATATCTATTATCGCCGGAAATTGGAATATTATACTTCCCGTAAGCAATATGACTTATCTGAATGTTTTTAGGCCCATAAATATTAATAAACTCAAATTTTCCACTTTCATCCGAAATTGAGTTTAGACCATTAATAAAAACTATAGCACCTTCAACAGGTAAGCTCGTATTTTTATCAATAATTACGCCTCCAAATTTGGTATTAGAATCTTTAATAGGTAAACTTAATGCATAAACCTCTTGACCAGTCTTGATAGAAGAAATTTGATATTCTTCTTTTAAATCTGCTAAAAAAGAATCCAATGTGATAGGTAATTCTTTATTGTAATCAATTAGAAGATTAAGTGCCTCATCATTATATGAAAAAAAAACTTTATACTTTTTTTCAGCACTTTGAAGAGTTTGCTTCAAACTTATTTCAGTTTGACCAAACAAAATA
>NZ_CALAEQ010000206.1 GCF_937891065.1 uncultured Lutibacter sp.
AAAAAGATTTTATAAAAATACTAGCTATCTTTTCTCTTTTAATTTCGCATTCTATGCATGCGTCATTCATTTTAATTCCAATGGATGATGTAACACAAACCAATCATTTAAAAGCTTACGGAATTACTTATTGGTCTTTGCAACAGGGCAATACTGCAAAATGGTTATTAAATTATGAAGGTGGTTCTTTTTTATTAGAAGATAATGAGCCTACTAGAAATGAATGTAAAATAAGAGGAGTTACTTTTCATGTAATTTCAGATACTCAAGCAGCGCAAATTTTAGAAGAAATAAGTAGTCCATCAAAGAATATGGATGCCGTATTGTTAGAAAAAGCACCTAAAATTGCAGTGTACTCTCCAAAAGGTAATTTACCTTGGGATGATGCTGTTACTTTGGTTTTAACGTACGCTGAAATTCCTTTTGATGTGATTTATGATGAAGAAGTTTTAGAAGAAAAACTGTTGTTGTATGAATGGTTGCATTTGCATCATGAAGATTTTACAGGTCAATTTGGTCGATTTTATGGAGCATATAAAACAGCACCTTGGTATATTGAACAAAAAAAAGACGCTGAAGAATTAGCACTAAAATTAGGGTATTCTAAAGTATCTAAGGAAAAATTAGCGGTTGCTTTTAAAATTAGAGATTTTGTAATTGGAGGAGGCTTTATGTTTGCTATGTGTTCAGCAACTGATAGTTTTGATATTGCATTAGCTGCTGAAGGCGTGGATATTTGTGAAACAATGTTTGATGGAGATCCTTCTGAAATGGACTATCAAAATAAAATAGATTTCAATAAAACATTAGCTTTTAAGGATTTTACATTAATTAGAAACCCTATTGAATACGAATTTTCTTCAATTGATATGACTAGAAAAAGAAGTAATATTAAACGTACTTCAGATTATTTCTCATTGCAAGATTTTTCAGCAAAATGGGACCCAATACCAACGATGTTGTGTCAAAACCATACACAATTAGTAAAAGGATTTATGGGACAAACAACATCTTTTGAAAGAGAATCGGTAAAATCAAATGTATTGGTATTAGGAGAAAATAAATCAAATAGAGAAGCACGATATATTCATGGCGTAAAAGGAAAAGGAATGTTTACTTTTTATGGGGGTCACGACCCTGAAGATTATCAGCATAGAGTAGGTGATCCAAAAACAGAACTCGATTTACACCCAAACTCACCAGGATATAGATTAATATTAAATAATGTATTGTTTCCTGCTGCTAAAAAGAAAAAACAGAAAACTTAATTTGTTGATAATGCAGCAATAACTTTATTTTATAATTTTAGTATTTCAAGTTTCAAAAACACTATTTTTGCTCCTTTAAATTAAATAATAAACAATGGCAACTACACAAGAACTGCAAGATTTTGCACAACAAGTAAGAAGAGATATAGTTAGAATGGTACACGCTGTACAATCTGGACATCCAGGTGGTTCATTAGGTTGTAATGAATTTTTAACTGTGCTGTTTCAAGAAGTGATGGAGTATTCTACTGATTTCACAATGGATGGTAAAAATGAAGATTTATTCTTTTTATCAAACGGTCATATTTCACCAGTTTATTATAGTGTTTTAGCACGAAGTGGTTTTTTTCCAGTTGCTGAATTAGCAACTTTTAGAAAATTAAACACACGTTTACAAGGGCATCCAACAACACATGAAGGTTTACCAGGTATTAGAATTGCGTCTGGCTCACTTGGTCAAGGCATGAGTGTTGCGTTAGGAGCTGCACAAGCTAAAAAATTGAATGGTGACAAAAAATTAGTGTATTCTTTACACGGTGATGGAGAATTACAAGAAGGTCAAAATTGGGAAGCAATTATGTATGCTGCTGGTAAAAAAGTAGATAACTTAATCGCAACTGTAGATTATAATAAGCAGCAAATTGATGGAGCAACTAATGATGTAATGCCATTGGGAGACTTAAGAGCTAAATTTGAAGCTTTTGGTTGGATTGTTTTAGATGTTGAAAAAGGAAATGATATTGAAAGTATAAAAAATGGTTTGGCAGAAGCTAAATTGTTAACTGGAAAAGGAAAACCAGTTTGTATTTTATTGCATACTGAAATGGGGAATGGAATAGATTTTATGATGCATACACATGCTTGGCATGGAAAAGCACCTAGTGACGCTCAATTAGAAAATGCTTTAAATCAAAATCCTGAAACTTTAGGAGATTATTAAAAGTGTTCTATTTATAAATTATAAAAACCTCTTTCATTATAGTTGAAGGGGGTTTTTTTATGATATATTTATAAGTTTCAAATCATAATATTGTAAGAATACTTTTATATTTACGACTAGTTTGGTTTTTATGATAATTGGAATTATTTTTCAATTTTTTAACAATAATTTTTGAATTAATATTTATGAAAATAGGAATTGTTTGTTATCCAACATTTGGAGGAAGTGGAGTAGTAGCAACCGAATTAGGAATAGCTTTGGCTGAAAGAGGTCATGAAGTACATTTTATTACGTATAAGCAACCTGTTAGACTTGATTTAATTGCAAATGATATACATTTTCACGAAGTTTTTGTTGAAGAATATCCTTTATTTCATTTTCAACCTTATGAATTAGCATTGTCTAGTAAAATGGTTGAAGTAGTAGAAATGTATGATTTAGAAATTTTACATGTTCATTACGCAATTCCGCATGCATATGCGGCGTATATGGCAAAACAAATGCTAAAGGAAAAAGGGATTGATATTAAAGTAGTTACTACACTGCATGGAACTGATATTACATTGGTTGGAAGTCATCCAAATTATAAAACAGCTGTAGAATTTAGTATCAATAATTCGGATGTAGTAACCACAGTGTCAGAGAGTTTAAAAAAAGATACATTACGTTTATTCAATATCAGGAAAGATATAAAAGTGATTCACAATTTTATAGATTTTGAACAATATCCTGAAATTGGTTCAGAAGATTGTAAAAGACATACAATAGCCAATGAAAATGAACGAATTATTACGCATATTAGTAACTTACGCCCAGTAAAAAGAGCTGCTGATGTTATTGATATTTTTTATAAAATTCAAAAAGAAATTCCTTCAAAATTATTATTGGTTGGTGAAGGTCCTGATAGAGAGCATATTGAATTACAGGCTAAAAATTTAGGAATATTAGATAAAGTTCTTTTTATGGGAAATAGTAACGAAGTTAGTAAGTTGCTTTGTTATTCAGATTTGTTTTTATTACCATCAGAAACTGAGAGTTTTGGTTTGGCAGCTTTGGAAGCTATGGCAGCAAGAACACCTGTTATTTCAACAAATTCAGGAGGTTTGCCAGAAGTAAATATAAATGGAGTTACAGGGTTTTTGAGTAATGTTGGCGACACCACTGATATGGCTAAAAACGGTATTTATATATTAAAAGATTTAGAGAGACTTCAACAATTTAAACAAAATGCATTAAACCAAGCAAAACAATTTAGTTTAGAAAATGTTTTACCAGCCTATAAAGAAGTTTATAGAGAATTAATTAAAAATTGTTGTTAAGAATTATAATAATTTAACGCTTCAATAATTAGTGATTTTTCCACGTTGCAATCTAATTTGTAATTCTCAAAATCAGTTAATAATACAAAATTAACTTGTCCAGCAACATTCTTTTTATCGTGGATTAAAAGTTCAATAATGGCATCATAATCTAAGGTTTCAATTTTAACTCTTCCGAAGATATCAATAATTGAATTTTTTATATTTTTTAACCCTTCTGAAGGAAAACCTAATAAAACTTTAGAAATATAAGTTTCGGTAATCATACCAATAGCAATAGCTTCACCATGAGTTAAGTTTTCTTTATCTTCAGATTCTAAAAAATAAGATTCAATTGCGTGACCAAGTGTGTGACCAAAATTTAAAACTTTGCGAATTCCCGCTTCTTTTGGGTCTTTGGTAACTACTTCATTTTTAATTTCAACAGAGCGATGTATTATACTATTTAAATTACTAATAGTTAAATCTTTAAAATTGATTACTTCATTCCAAACATTAATATCATATGTGATTCCATATTTAATAATTTCAGCCAAACCAGAACGGATCTCTCGTTTTGAAACTGTTTCTAAATAAGAAGGGTCAATAATAACCATTTCGGGATCTGAAAATAACCCAATTTGATTTTTTAAAACACCTAAATCTACACCCGTTTTTCCACCAACTGAAGCATCAACCATACTTAATAAAGTTGTAGGAATATTTACAAAAGAAATGCCTCGTTTGTACGTTGAAGCTACAAATCCACCCAAATCTGTTATTACACCACCACCTAAGTTTAAAAGTAAACTTTTTCTGTCAGCACCAAGTTCAGTTAAAGCATTCCAAACGCCTGAACAAGTGTCTAAATTTTTATTTATTTCACCAGGTTCAATCTCAATTATTTCAATTGGTTGTTCAGTTTCAATCTGCTCAAGCAATAATGGTAGACAATCATCACCTGTGTTTTCATCAACTAAAATAAATATTATAGAAGGTTTATATTCTGAAATATACTTGTTAAACTTGATATAAGCATCTTCTTGAAAATTAACGTAATAATTATTGGATAAAATCGGATTCATTTTGGATAATATGTTTGTGCAAATTAAGGGCAAAAAAACGAAAAAATAAACACTTTGTAATTATCTTTGATATAAATATGAATTAAAATGAGAGATTTATTTAATAATACTGAAGTGGCTTTTAGCCTTAAATCAAATAATCAGGTTAATAGGGCTTATTATTTGTTTGAAATGATAAAACGAGAACCGCTTGTAAAAATAGGTACAGCAGTAACTAAATTTGCTTTAAAAACACATTTACCAGTTGAGGGTATCATTCGAGCTACAGTTTTTGACCATTTTTGCGGTGGTGTAAATGAAAAAGGCTGTATGCGTATCATAGATAATATGTATACTAAAAATGTACATTCTGTTTTAGATTATTCTGCTGAAGGAAAAGAAGTTGAGGAGCATTTTGATTTATCAATGGAAAAAACTTTGAATACTATAAAAATATATGGTAAAGAAAAAGCTAGTATTCCATTTGCTGTATTTAAACCTACAGGTTTTGGTAGATTAGCTGTTTATCAAAAGGTTACCGAAGGAATAGCCCTAGATCCACATGAAGAAACTGAATGGAGAAGAATTAGAGAACGATATGAAATTGTTAGTAAGGCTGCTTTTGAAAATAATGTACCATTATTAATTGACGCCGAGGAAACTTGGATGCAAGATGCTGCTGATGATTTAATTGAAGAAATGATGGTAAAATATAATAAAGAGAAGGTTATTATATTTGGAACCTTACAATTATACCGTTGGGATCGTTTTGATTATTTAAAGAAAATGCATCAACGCGCTAAAGAACAAGGATTTAAAATTGGTATGAAGTTGGTACGTGGTGCTTATATGGAAAAAGAACGTGAGCGAGCTGAGGAATATGGTTATAAAGATCCAATTTGTGTTGATAAAGCGGCAACTGATAAATTGTACAATGAAGTTCAAGAATATATGATTAATAACATTGATGAAATGGCCGTTTTTTCAGGAACTCATAATGAAGAAAGTTCTTATGATTTAATGGATTTAATTGAAAAGTATGAATTATCTAAAGATGACAAAAGAATTTGGTTTGGTCAATTATTCGGTATGAGTGATCATATTAGCTATAACTTAGCTAAAGAAGGCTATAATGTAGCTAAATATTTGCCATATGGTCCTGTTAGAGATGTAATGCCTTATTTAATTAGACGAGCAGAGGAAAATACTTCTGTTGCTGGTCAAACTACTAGAGAACTAGAATTGTTAAAGCGTGAGCGAGAAAGACGTAAAATATAAATTCGTTAGTAATTAACTATAAAAAGAGCTGATAAATCAGCTCTTTTTTCTTTTAAGAATTTTTTTTATCATTTCTCATTGCTAAAACAAAACTTCACAAAAACATAACAAGTTAAAAATTAAAATCTTACAATATTTATCATTATTTAACTTTTGTGATATAATACGGAATAAAACAACTACTTTTGCAGCCTCTAAAAAATAAGAAAATGCAATCTATCAGAAACATCGCTATAATAGCACACGTTGACCACGGTAAAACTACATTGGTTGATAAAATTATTGACCAAGCTCATATCCTAGATGAGCGTAAGGTGAGAACAGAATTATTATTAGATAATAATGATTTAGAACGTGAAAGAGGGATTACAATTTTATCTAAAAACGTTTCTATAATATATAAAGATGTAAAAATTAATGTTATTGATACACCTGGTCACGCGGATTTTGGAGGAGAAGTTGAACGTGTATTGAAAATGGCTGATGGGGTATTATTATTAGTTGATGCTTTTGAAGGTCCAATGCCACAAACTCGTTTTGTATTAGGAAAAGCCCTAGAATTAGGCTTAACCCCAATTGTTGTTATCAATAAAGTTGACAAACAAAACTGTACACCAGATTTGGTTCATGATAAAGTATTTGATTTAATGTTTGCTTTAGATGCAACTGAAGAACAGTTAAATTTTGCGTCAGTTTATGGTTCAGCAAAACAAGGTTGGATGAGTTATGACTGGAAAGAGGAAACAGATAATATTATTCCATTGTTAGATTCTATTATTGAAAATATTCCTGCATCTCCTTATTATGAAGGAACACCTCAAATGCAAATTACTTCATTAGATTTTACATCTTTTGTTGGTCGTATTGCAATTGGGCGTGTATTTAGAGGAGATTTAGAAGAAGGAAAGGATTATATGCTGTGTAAAGCAGATGGAAGTACTAAAAAAGTTAGAATTAAAGAATTGCATACTTTTGAAGGCTTAGGTAAAGATAGAGCTTCAAAAGTAAGAAGTGGAGACATTTGTGCGATTACGGGTATTGAAGGATTTGAAATTGGTGATACAATTGCCGATTTAGAAAACCCAGAAGCATTACCAAGGTTAAAAGTAGATGAGCCTACAATGAGTATGTTATTTACTATTAATAACTCTCCTTTCTATGGAAAAGAGGGAAAATATGTTACCTCTCGTCACTTACGTGATAGATTATATAAAGAAACTGAAAAGAATTTAGCACTTAGAGTTGAAGATACAGATACTGAAGATAAATTTAATGTTTTTGGCCGTGGAATTTTGCATTTATCAGTTTTAATTGAAACAATGCGTAGAGAAGGTTATGAGATGCAAGTTGGTCGTCCACAAGTTATCATAAAAGATATTGATGGCGTTAAATGTGAACCTTATGAGACTTTAGTAATTAATGTTCCTGAAGCATTAGCAAGTAAAGCTATTAACTTGGTAACTATTAGAAAAGGAGATATGTTGGTTATGGAACCAAAAGGAGATATGCAACATTTAGA
Organism: uncultured Lutibacter sp.; assembly: GCF_937891065.1. GTDB lineage: Bacteria > Bacteroidota > Bacteroidia > Flavobacteriales > Flavobacteriaceae > Lutibacter. The sequence continues at coordinate 7,368 of NZ_CALAEQ010000206.1, forward strand.
GTTTGATATTCCTTCACGTGGTTTAATAGGTTTGCGTAATAAAATATTAACAGCTACGCAAGGAGAGGCTATTATAAACCATAGATTACGTGGTTTTGATGCTTATAAAGGAGATATTTCAACTTCTAATAATGGTGCTTTAATTTCAGGTGATGCTGGTAAAGCAACAGCGTATTCTATTGATAAACTAGGAGATAGAGGTATTTTCTTTATTGATATTAACCAAGAAATTTACAAAGGACAAATTGTTGGCGAAAATAATAGACAAGATGATATGTCTATTAATTTAACGAAAGGTAAAAAATTAACAAACGTTCGTAAATCTGGAACAGATACAGCTGTTAATATTGCTCCAAAGAAAGAATTTTCTTTAGAAGAATGTATGGAATATATTAAAGATGATGAGTATTTAGAGGTTACGCCGCTTAGTTTACGAATGCGTAAAATTGAATATAGATAAAATTTTAAAAAAATATAAATTTTTTTAAAGCTTCCATTAATTTGGAAGCTTTTTTTATGGTGATCAATCAAAAACTTATTTAGTAAATATAAAAGTTGAATAGTAACTTTTGTTACCGTTATTGCTTCAAACTTTTACAATTATACGTGGTCAAAGAGTTATATAAAAAAACAAAAATATATAATGAAAAATTTAACTTTATTTACTATGATTGCTAGTTTAACACTTATTAGTAGTTGTTCAGACAATGACACTGATGCCGATATAAACATCAAAGATGAAATTCTATCTATAGAAGAAATAGATGATTTAAAATTTTTAAGAGAAGAAGAGAAATTAGCACGTGATGTGTACTTATATTCATATAGTATATATAATCTTCAAATTTTTAAAAACATTTCTAATAGTGAGCAAATGCATATGGACATTGTATTGGAATTATTAAATACATATAATCTGCAAGATCCAGCCTCAGAAAGTATAGGAGAATTTAATAACCCTGAATTACAGAATATTTACAATGATTTAATTCAAAAATCATCAATTTCAATGTTAGATGCTTTGATAGTTGGAAATATTATTGAAGATTTAGATATAAAAGATATTGCTCTGAATGAAGGAAGATCTGATAATGTAGATATATTAAATGTGTATAGTTCCTTAAAATGTGGTTCAAGAAATCATTTAAGAAATTATTACGCACAACTTATTGAAAATGACGGTATTTATTCTCCTTCGTATATTTCATTAGAAGATTTTGAAGCCATTATTACAACATCAAATGAACAATGTAATATTAATAATTAAAATTTTAAAAATTATGCGAAATAGTTTTATATTAATATTACTGGCATTTTCTTTAACTAATTGCAATTCTTCAATAAAAAAATCAAAAATAACAGAGCTTAAAGTGGTCGATTTAAGTGAAAAGGAAGTTGAAGGTTTACTACTCTTACAACAAAAATGCTATCCCTGTCATTCCGTAATAGCCGAAACTCATGATAATATTATTGCACCTCCTATGGAAGCAATAAAAAGAAGATATAAGATTTCTTATAAAACGAAAGTAGAATTTGTTGATGCAGTTACTATTTGGGTTATAGATCCAAAAGAAGAAAATGCTTTAATGCGTGGAGCAGTTAATCAATTTAAGGTTATGCCTAAGCAAGCCTTTATTAAAGAGGATATCATTAAAATTGCTGGATATATTTATGATAATGAATTAGAAAAGCCTATATGGTTTGAAAGTCATTTTAATGATGAGCACCCAAATGGTATCGGAAACGGACAAGGAAGAGGAATGGGTAAAAAAAGTTAAATAAATAGATTGATTAGCCATTTGTAAACTGTATTTCAAAATATAAGTAAGTGTACAAAAATAGCTTTGGGTCATAACTTAAGCTATTTTATTAAATTTCAAATAGCAATAAATAAAGGTGAATATCTTTATGGTTAAACCATTTTTTTTAAAACTAATTTTTTACTGATGATGATGGTTTTTACTTCCACAATTACAATTGCAACCTGATTTATTATAGGATACAGGAACTATAGCATCTAGTATCCTATTTATTAGTTTTTCAATATCAAGATCTTTCTTCAATTTTATAACAAACCACATTATTTATAGCTAATTTTTGAATTTACTCTTCACCAATACCCCTTGTTAATAAAATACAATACCAGAAAAGGAACTATTAAAAATACCATTTTCATCATGAATAGTATGCTGTAAAGTTTTATTTTCTGTTAGCTCTAATGCTTTTAAACTTTCAATAATTGCGTCATTGTTGTGTAAATTTAAAATTACAAAGTTTAATCGCTTGTTCAGATATTATTTTTCCTTCTTAGAAGCCACAGTAACTCTTATTTTCATAATACACTATTTTATACAAACATAGCTCTATTAACTAATGTGATTTCCATTCTAAGTTACTCCATTTTACCTTTTTTATAGTGATTATTTTACCCATATTAGAGTTATCCTTATTAACAATATTCATACTTATTAACAATTTTTAAAATATAATATAAGATATTAACTAATTCTTAAGAAGAGTATATTATGTTGTTTTTAGTATTGTTATAGTAAATATCAAAAATACAGAATAACCTAAAACACCTATAAACACTAAGAAAATATCACCTTAATTATTTATATTTAAGTTTCGTAATCAAATGGTTAAATATAAATATGATTGCTTTTAAACTTTGAATTTTACAATAATCTAAAAGTTTTTAACAAAAATATTTGTTTGTTTTAATAATTGTACATACATTTGATGTATATACAATAGTAGTATAGATAATTGTTGTCCCCCCGAAGTTGAATAAAAATGATAAAAATGATGAGTTAAATTTACCTGACTTAACAATTGCAAATATTTTGCATACAGGTAATTGGATGAATGAAAAGTTTTCAGATCATCTAAAACAATACGCATTATCTATTCAACAATTTCAAGTATTAAGTTCTTTAAGAGTATTGAAAGGTGAACCTGCAAATCTTTTAACCTTACAAGCCGAAATGGTGAGTAAGAATAGTAATACAACACGTTTGGTTGAAAAACTAAGATTGAAAGGTTTAATAACAAGAATTCAAAGTGAAGAAAATAGGAGGAAGGTTGAAATCAGAATTACAGATGCTGGTTTAAATTTATTGAATGAGATTGAAATTTTGCATTCAGATTTTCAAAATGACATTGTAGGTAATTTAACATACAATGAAATTTTAACTCTTAACAAATTATTGGAAAAAATAAGGAATAAATAAGTCAACCCCAAGCACGAGTGATTTATTATGATATAGCGTTTATCACCCCATGAATGCTATATCATAAAAGTCAAAAACAAGTTAGTATTAACAATTAATTAGTGAAAAGTATGAATAAATAAATCGACCCCAAACAAAATTGGTTTTGTTAAATAATATTAAATACCCAATAATATAATGATGGAAACCAAATTAGATTATAAGCATGATTGAAAAGTAAGATCAAATTAATTAGTAAGAATTTGTAAACAATAAATCAGCACTAAGAGGTAGTCTCACTGTAGTCACATACAAAATAAAGCAGTCCGAAAAATGTTTTAAGATGTTAGATGATTAGTAAGAACTTTGTTTCTGCCTCTTTAATTTAAAGAAAAGAATAATTAAATCAACCCCAAAAACCCCAAAAAATTATGATTTCAAAATCATTAATTGTTTCAAAGTTTACTTATATAGTTGCTCCAATCAAAAGTTTTGTGATTAAAAGTAGTACTAGTACAACTTCTTCTTTGAAATATAATTTTACTTCAGTTTTAACTGATTTTGAAAATTTATTATTCTTTTTAGAAATAAAAAAATCAGCCGTAACATATTTATCAATATAAAAACCTTTCCCACAACGGTGTATTGTACGATAATAATTGCGGCTGTCTTTTTAAACTTATAAACTAGAATTTAACCCCAAATTTCAACCCCACAAACAATGAACCCCTCAAAAATTAACCTACTATTATTCGCTTTCGTTTGCACTGTTATAACTTCTTGCTCTATAGAAGAAAATGGAATTTATTTTGATGAAATAAATGAAGTAAAAGAAGGATATTCCATCATGGAATTAGAAATAATGGACTTAGTTAATAATCATAGAGAAGAATTAGGTCTGTTCCCATTAATTAATTTAAACATTATATCTTCTGTAGCATTATCACATACAACCTATATGGTTGAAACAAACGTGGTAAACCACAATAATTTTGCAGAGAATCATAAAAACTTAGTTATAAAAGCTAATGCAAAATCTGTAGGTGAAAATGTAGCTTATGGTTTTGAAACAGCATCTGGAGTTGTAAATGGATGGTTAAATAGTGAAGGACACAAAGCAATTTTAGAAAAAAGTAATTATACCCACTTTGGAATTTCAATTGAGCAAAATAGTGAAGGAAGAAATTATTTTACCCAAATATTTATTCAACAATAAATTATTAAATTTTAATTATGATTTTATTAGAAAAAATCCCGGCTGAAAAGATAAAAACTAAATTCGAAAGAATTTATATAAATACAATTACTCCATATTTTGAGTTTAAAAATAAAGATGGAAGAGGCGTATTACCAATAAAACGATGTATTAGATTATAAATATTAAGTTGTCCCCACTTAATATTAAAACAGTTGTAAAATCTTATAATTGTCGTCCCCACAACGGTAGTATAATAAGAGTTTGAATTACAACTGTTTTATTTTAAATTATTAAGTTTCATAAAAAACAGCCGCAACATACTTGAAAAAAACTGTCGTCCCCACGATAATTTCTTATTATTCAGTTTATTACGACTGTAAATCTTTTAACCATATTTAGTAAATAATGTTAAAAGATTAAATATTCTTGAACTATTTTTAGGTTTTGTAAATGTAATTTATAACATCTATAATTCCAATTATTTTTTACCTAAATTTAGATGCAGTTTTATACTGCATATTTTTAATTTGTCTTATTCATTTAATTTTTAAAATGGAAAATTTTAATAGATTTACTTTTACATTAATCGTCACCAATAATGAATTAGATGATTTAAATCATGTGAATAACATTCATTATATAAAATGGGTACAAGAAGCAGCTCAAAAACATTGGAAAATATTAAGTAACACCAATTTAGACACTAAATATGTATGGGTTGTTTTAAGACATGAAATAGATTACATAGCATCGGCTATATTACATGATATAATAACTGTAAACACTTGGATTGTAAAATCTTATGGTGTAAAGTCTGAACGTTTTGTTGAAATAAAAAAAGGTTCAAAAACAATTGCAAAAGCTAAAACTATTTGGTGTTTATTAGATAAAACAACGATGAAACCAGCAAGAATTCCTTCAGAAATTCTAGAAATTTTAGAGACTAAAAAAGAATAAAATATTAACTATTATTACTTGTTTTTTTCTTCAATCCACTTAGCCATATATTTTGTACTTTTTAACGTATGATGCATTAATATTGCTCCTGTAAAGTTGTTTAATCGATGTTCAAATGTATTTTTAATTAGAAATTCAATTTTCTTAATTAATTTTTTACTGAATTTTTCTTTTGAAAAACAGCGGTTAATAATTTCAACACCATTTTGTTGTGCTTTTAACCATAATTTTTCATTGGTATATAATTCTATTGCATTTAAAGCAAACTCTTTCGGTTCATTAGTTATACAACCATTCCAGGGTAATTTACTATGCATAGCTTCAGCTCCAATAGTTGAAGTTATGCTAGGTGTTCCATACTGCATAGCATCAACTAATTTTCCTTTTAATCCAGCTCCGAATTGAAGTGGTGCTAAACATATTTTTGAATTCTTAAATATTTCTTTTGAACTTTCTGCCCAACCTTTTATTAAAAAACCTTCTTTTTCATTGTGCAATTGATATACTTTTTCGGTAGCGTAGGCTCCATAAACAAGCATCTTTGCATCAGGTAATTTTCGTTTAATTAAAGGCCAAATGTTAGTCTTTAAATAGATAACAGCATTCCAATTGGGTTCATGTCTAAAATTTCCAATAGTCATAAAATGATTTCTATCTTGAAAAGTAGGGTAGGAGTTTAATAAATTTACATTCAAACTTTCAAGTAAAAAAGGAACATATTGCAAAAGCGATTTGTCCACTTTAAAAATATTCGTTAATAGCTTCATTTCATATTTTGAAATAATAAGAGTTAAATCACAACGGTAAATACTTGCTAATTCGCGCTTTGTTAAATCATTCATTAATAAATCTAATGATACTTCAGCATTATTTTTATGAGCTATTTGTCTTGCGTTTCTTAAAAAATGTAAATCTTCAGTATCTAATATTCTTAATGCATTAGGACAATTTTCAGCAATTCTCCATCCAAATTGTTCTTCTATTAAAAATCTATCAAATAAAACAATTGTTGGATCTAATTCAAGTATAAAGGAATCGAAACTAGAATTATTTAGTTGAATTTCAGTTGTTTGAATATTAAATTTTTCTAAATTATATGAGTTGTCAGTTTTAGCTGCAGCACTAGCAAAAGTTATTTTATAATTATTAAGTTGAAATACTTCAATAAGTTGAAGCATTCTAGTTCCTGCAGCAGTTGATGTAGGTTCGGGCCAAACAAACCCAATAATTAACAGTTTTTTCATATAACTTCAAAAATAATAAAGTTTAAGCATAAAAAACCCTGAATTTTAAAATTCAGGGTTTTTATAACTTGTTTAAGCTTAGTAATGGTTAAATCCATCCTTTTTCTTGACATTTTTTAGAATACCAAATTAAAAATACAGCAATTCCTATAACAACTATTGGCATTATCGCTTTAGATGGAGATAATTCCATATAATCTTGTATAAAAAAGTTATAAACAAACTGTACAAGAACTGTCAATAATGATATAATAAATAGAGTTACAGCCCATTTTTTTCTTATTAAAAGAGCAATACACCCTACAAAACCAGCAAAAACGGCAATTGCAAAAGCAGCAGTAACCCAAGCAGGAACGTTGGTGTAATATAGTTGGTCAGCTTCTGGCAGTGCACTTAAAATTTCATCGGTCATATAAGCTTGTCCTATATAAGCGGCTACTCCCATAATGTTCCAAAATAATGCTGCAACACCAATTACCCAAAAAGTTGGCGTTGGTTTGTTAAGTGAATTTGTCATAATCAAAAGTTTTAAGTTAGTTAAATATTCTAGTTTAAATTGTCGATTACAAATTAAGTAAATATTTGAATTTACACAAGCTAAGAACTTTCAGTATAAAATTCATATTAATAGCTTCTAAAATTAAATGTATTTTTACCTAAAAATAGAGTTAATTCATATTTAAATCTGGAATATTTAAGCTTTTATATTGATTTAAATAGGTGAATTTGTTAATGAGTTGTACAAAAAACCTATTAAAAATCGGCTTTTTTAGCTCTAAACAATTAAAAACAACTATTTTACTGAAATAGTTTTTAAAAATTAAAATTGAAATGTTATATTTGCAAAAAATAAATAACCTAAAATATATAATAGTTAATGGCTGGATCACAAGAAACCTTTGGTAAAAAAGAAAGAGAAAAAAAGCGTCTGAAGAAAAAACAAGATAAACTGTTGAAGAAAGAGGAGCGAAAAGCTAGTGGACAGGAGAATGAGTTTATTTATGTTGATGAATTTGGGCAGCTTACTGATACGCCAATGGATCCTTCTAAAAAAATTAAAGTTGATGCTTCAACTATTGAAATAGGAATACCTAAAAAAGAAGATAGAGAAGTAGAAGAAGTGGCTGATAAAGTAGGTAAAGTTTCTTTCTTTGATACTTCTAAAGGATTTGGTTTTATTATTGATACAACTTCTCAAGAGAAATATTTTGTACACGTAAGTGGATTATTAGAAGAAATTAAAGAAAACGATAAAGTAACTTTTGAATTAGAACGTGGTTTAAAAGGTATGAATGCTGTTAGAGTTAAGAAAGTTTAAGTATAAACCTTCTTAAATGATTCATGCTTAATTAGTTTAAAGTTATTGTAAATTTTTATAAAAAACCAGAGATATTAATTCTCTGGTTTTTTGCATTAATGCATTAACTTGTCTTATAATAGTACTGAAATATAACAATTTTTATGATGTTTTTTTGTCAAAAAAAGCGCTCATAATTATAATAAGTATTACTTTTGAGCAACTTTTTCAAGTTAATTTTAAAAAAACTATAATTCTGTTTGGTCAATCTTCTAAATATTTAAATCTATAATGACAATTTTATACAAGCAATATTATGGCAATTAAAAAAGCCATAAAACATATGCTTATTAGCACACTAGCTTTTGCTTGTATGAATGTTACAGTAAAATATTTAGAGAATGTAAATGCATTTCAAATTGTATTTTTTAGATCCGCAAGCTCCTTATTTTTTACCTTCGGGTTTCTTTTGAAAGAAGGTATTCCAATTCTTGGAAATAATAAAAAATTGCTAATTATTAGAGGCTTGGTAGGTGTAACTTCTATGACACTTTTTTTTATGTCGATAAAATATTTATCAGTTGGTACTGCAGTTTCTTTAAGATATTTGGCTCCAATTTTTGCAGGTATTTTTGCTGTGATATTCATGAAGGAAAAAATATGGCCTTTGCAATGGTTGTTTTTTGTATTGGCATTTTTAGGCGTGCTTATATTAAAAGGTTTCGATTCCCAATTAAACACTTTTGGTCTTATTTTGGTGTTAATTGCTTCCATAACTAGTGGATTGGTATACATAATTATTTCTAAAATCGGGAAAAGTGAACATCCTGTTGTTGTTGTTAATTATTTTATGGTAATTGCAACTTTAGTAGGTGGTGTTTTATCTATTAAAAACTGGGTGAACCCTGAAGGAGTAGAGTGGCTCTTGCTATTAAGCTTAGGTGTTTTCGGTTATTATGGACAGTTAAACATGACCAAGGCTTTTCAAACAGGTAAAACCAACCAAGTGGCACCAGTTAAATATGTTGAAGTAATTTTTACTGTATTATTTGGTTTATTCTTATTCAATGAGGTTTATTCCTTTTGGAGTTTATTAGGTATCGCTATGATTATAGGTTCATTAGTATTAAATGTGTTTTATAAAACTCATAAGGGAAACTAATTATTTTTTTAAATAAAATACGTATAAAACTTACTAACAAAAAGAGGGAAGCATAATGTATTTAAAATTATGACTAATTTTAAATAACTATTTCATCTATAGGTTTTTACAAACTTAAATTTCAAAATATACCTAATGAGGTAAACTATATTTCTAAAGAATTCTACGAATGGATATTTTGATAACGTATTTATCAAAAGAATATAATATAGTAGAAATAAAGGCTGCGTTTCCTAAAAAAAATCTTAATTTTAGGTTGCCAAAATTAAAGTAATTAACATACTGCCAATGAAAATAATTTCAACTGTTTGTCCTCGAAATTGTTACAGTACTTGTAGCTTTAAAGTGGTAATTGAAAATAATTTGGTTAAAAGTATTCAACCTCACTCAGGGAATCTTGCGACACTTGAAGGACCTTGCATAAAAGGACTAGCCTATATTGAGCGAGCCAATTCAAAAGATAGAATTTTACATCCTCAAAAAAGAATTGCTGCAGGAAAATATGAACGCATTAGCTGGGAAGAAGCAATTGAGACAATAGCCAGTAAGTTAAGTTATTACAAAGGTGATTTTGGCCCACACTCAGTGCTGTTTTTTGCATCAAGCGGTATGTCTGGTTTATTAAATGGTGTAAGCACATCATTTTGGAAAATGTTTGGTGGTGCCACAACAACTTATGGTAATTTATGTTGGCCAGCAGGTCTTGAAGCTACTCGTTTAACTTTAGGTGCTAATAATCACAATGCACCTTGGGATCTTGAAAATGCAAAACTCATTATTGTTTGGGGTAAAAATCCTGCGGAATCTAATATTCAGCAAATGATTCCAATTGAAAAAGCTCAACAAAATGGGGCTAAATATATTGTAATTGATCCTAGACGAACTTCTTCAAGTGAACGTGCTAATGTTTTATTTCAAATTAAGGCAGGAACAGATGCTGCTTTAGCTTTAGGACTTGCTAGAGAAATTATTAAGAATAACTGGATAGATACAGACTTTATAAATAAAAATGTTGTTGGTTTTGAGAGTTTTAAGAAACATGTAGCATCTTATACTCCTGAAAAAGTAGCTGAAATATGTCGTATTTCAACTTCTTCAATAATAGAGTTAGCCAGACTTATTGGAACCATAAAACCAATGACTCTTATTCCTGGTTATGGAATGCAGCGTTATGAAAATGGCGGTCAAACAACACGTTGTTTGCTGGCTTTATCCGTTATAACAGGAAATATCGGTAAAAAAGGTGCTTGTTGGCATTATGCAAATCTTCAAAGTTATGTTTTTGATGATTTAAAAGAGCCAGAAAATTATTACCCTGGTTGTGAACATCCAAGCTTCCGAAGAAAAATATCTGTTGCAAAATTAGGCGAGGATATGTTAAAAATGGTTAACCCAGAAATTAAAATGATTTGGGTAGAAAGAGGTAACCCTTTAACACAGAACCCAAACACAAACAAAATTAGAAAAGCTTTTAGAAAAGCTGATTTTAGAGTGGTAGTTGATCAATTTATGACAGATACAGCGTATGAAGCAGATATTATTTTACCTGCTAAAAATATGTTTGAACAATCTGATATTATTGGTTCTTATTGGAATCCATATGTGCAGTTAAAGCAAAAGGCGCTGGAACCAGCAGGAGAAGTAAAACCAGAAACAGAAATCTATTGCTTATTGGCTCATAAATTAGGAATGAATTCAGATGAAATAAAAAAGAATATTCCAGAACCGAATGATGCAGAAGTTGAAAAATACTTAAATAAATTTTTAGAACCATTTCCAGAACTAACTTTAGAAAAATTAAAAGAAGGACCATTATTACCAAATTCTTTTGAAGAAATTCCATTTTCAGATACTATATTCCCTACACCTTCAGGAAAAATAGAATTATATAGTGAAGAAGCTAAAAGCAGGTGGGGAGTTAATCCTTTGCCCGATTATGTTCCTTTAGTTCAAGAAAAAACATATCCATTACAACTATTATCACCAAACTCCAAAAATAGAATTCATTCTCAATTTGGAAATCTAAATATTATCAAACAATTTGAACCAGAAGCATATTTATTCATACATCCCAATGATGCTAATGATAGAGGAATTATAAATTTTGAATTGGTAAAACTATTTAATAATGAAGGAAGTGCTGAAGTTAAAGTTCAATTTGATCTAGGATTAAGACTAGGAAATGTTGTTCTTACTAATGGACATTGGGCTGTTGATGGTGCTACACCAAATTTGTTTACAAAAGGGATTGAAACTGATATGGGACACGGAACAGCTTTTCACAACACTTGGGTTCAAATAAAAAAGATATAAATATGGAGAAGAATGCGTTCATATTTAATACCAATAAATGCGTAGGTTGTATGGCGTGCGTAGTTGGTTGTACTATTGAAAATGGAACAGAAATACCTCTTAATTGGCGCATAGTAAATGGTCACAACCATATAAAGCATCCTGAGCTTCCAGTATTTCATTTTTCATTGGCTTGTAACCATTGCGAAGATGCTCCTTGTATGAAACATTGTCCAGCATTAGCTTATACACGAGATAAAAAAACCGGAGTAATAATACATCATGCCGAAGCTTGTATCGGCTGCACGTATTGTACTTGGGTTTGTCCTTATGATGCTCCAAAATATAATGAAACAACAAGAATTGTTGAAAAATGTAATTTTTGCGTAGACAGAATTTCAGAAGGAACTAAACCTGCTTGTACAGAAGCATGTCCAACAGGAGCTTTAGATTTTAGCTTTCAAGAAGAAGTTGATTTAAATAATCATATTACACCAGGATTTGTAAATGTTGGTATTAAACCATCTATTCAATTAATTCCTTTACGTAAGGAACATACAAAACCAGAAATAGTAAATATAGATGCTGTTAAAATTGATGCTGAATATTTGGATAATTATGTACCAAAACCTACATCAAAAATTCATTTACGAAAGGAATGGACTTTGGTACTTTTTACACTTTCAGTTTCAGGTTTAGTAGCTTGGCAAGCATCTGGAATAACAAGTAATGTGTTCGTTTCACCTATAGCATTCTTTATTATTGCGATTTTCGCAATTGTACTTACGTCATTTCATGTTGGAAAAAAATTAAGAATGTGGCGCTTTATTTTAAATGTAAAAGGCTCTTGGCTAAGTAGAGAAATAGTTGGGTTTGGTATTTTTTTTAGTTTAGGAATTATTACATTATTTATTAAAGATAACATCTTTGATTTTAACGAGTTACTTCCATTTGTTAACAGTAATGCTTTAGGGTATATTACCATAATGTTTGGAATTTTTACTTTAATATCAATTGATATGGTATATAGTTTATTAGTTCGTAAAGACAAATTTAAACTGCATAGCGCTATGGTTTGGCTTACTGGATTGTTGCTATTTGCTTGGTTTTCGGATTTTATTTTATTGATATTTTTAATTACATTATTTAAATGTGTTTTGTATTTAATGAGAAAACAAGCGCTTTTTAATCAAAAAATAACCTATTTTCCATTAATTACATCCATTAGATTATTAGTTTTAGTAATACCTTTGATTGTATTGATAGCTTTCCCAGAAATTTCAAATTCGAGTTTAGTAATTCTTGTTTTTATAGGTGAAATTATAGATCGAAGCGAATTTTACTATGAATCTGACGTAAAGACACCAAATGGAGCCTTGACTGATTTATTCCGAAATACTGTAAAAACAACATAAAAATTTAAAACTTTAAAAATAGTTACAGCATGAAAATTAAAAATGTAAACGCATCACATACACCGTTATATAGAGAAGCTGGTTTTAACTTAAAAAACTCAAAATTAACAAAAGAAACTTTTTCTAATGAACTTGAGCATCCTCATGAACCAGATAATTATATTTATTCTCGTTACCGGAATCCTACTGTTGTGCAGGTAGAGAAGCAATTAATGAAACTAGAAGAATGTAATTGGGCGTTGTTAGTTGAAACTGGAATGGCAGCTATTGATGTAGCAGTTTCTGTTTTTCAGAAAGGAGCAAAAAAAAGGCCTTGGCTATTTTTTAATGAAATTTATGGAGGTACAAATTCATTCATAGATTCCGTTTTAATTAAAAGAAGAGATTTAGATATTCATCGATTTTTTGCCAATAATGGAAGTTATGATTATGTTAAATTAGAAAATATACTTAAAGAAATAAAACCTGAGTTTTTATACTTTGAAGCAGTGTCAAACCCAATGCTTATTGTGGCTGATGTAAAACAAATTTTAGATCTTGCTAAAAAATATGAAACGAAAATTATAGTTGATAACACTTTTGGAACTCCTTTTTTATGGAAGCCACTTGCTGATGGAGCTGATTTAGTGATTCACTCAGCAACAAAATATCTTAGCGGACACGGTAATATTACTGCAGGAGTTATTTGTGGTAATGATATTGAATTGATGAAAGAAGCCATTGAATACAGAAAATGGGCAGGACACTTTTTGAGTCCTGATGATGCTTATAGGTTAGGTTCACAATTAAAAAGTTTTAATTTAAGGTTTAAACAACACTGTGAAAATGCGATAGTTATTGCAAATTATTTAGAAAACCATTCAAAAATAGAAAATGTACTTTATCCGGGACTAACATCACATCCAACTAATAAAGAAGCTGTTAGTTTATTTAAAAACAAAGGCTTTGGAGGTGTTATTACTTTTGATATTAAAGGAGACAATGAGAAAGATAAAAGAGAAAAGTGTAATATCTTTATTGAGGCCATAAGCGAGTATATTCCTTTGGTTCCAACATTGGGTGAAGCTGATACTATTTTATTACCTGTTGAACCTGTTTGGGGAGCAAAATATCCATTGCCTGGTGTTATTCGTTTATCTATTGGTATAGAAGAAACTAAAGTTTTACAGGAGATAATAGAAATGGGATTAAGTCATTTATAATTAAGTGTGAGTAAATTATAATATTAAATTGAGTTGAAATGTACTTTACTGAGAATCGTATATTTGAATTTTTCTTAACCTAAGTACAGAATATCGTAAAGAAATAAAAGGCTTCTTAGATATTTTGCATAATATACAAAAGGAACACTTATTATACTGACCAATGAAAGGAGAGAAGTGTAATAAGTGTGGAGTGATAATTAACTATTATAAAGTTTATTAATACTCTTTTTATATGTTTGTCCAATTGGAATTTTATATTGACAAGCTATTATAAATTAATTATAGGTTCTAAAACAGTCCAAACATTATTTGCCAGTATTTTATGGCCATCAACCGTTGGGTGAATTCCATCCGCCTGGTTTAGGGCTGGATTACCGCCAACATCTTTCAATAAAAATGGAATTAAATAGAGTTTGTTTTTTTTAGCTAATTCAGGAAAAATAGTTTTAAACTCTGTAATATAATCGTGTCCCATATTTGGAGGTAATTGCATTCCAGCCAATATAATTTTAGTATCTGAATTTTTTTCTAACACAGCATCTATTATGGCTTGCAAATTTCCCCGTGTTTCTGTTAAAGGCACACCACGTAAACCATCATTAGCTCCTAATTCCAAAATAAAAATATCAATTTTTTGATTCAGCACCCAATTTATTCTACTTTTTCCTCCAGCAGTTGTTTCACCACTCACGCCAGAATTAATAACGGTATAACCCAATGAAAGTGAGTCTATTTTAGTTTGAATTAGTGCTGGAAAAGCATCATTTACATCGTCTAAACCATAACCAGCTGTTAAACTATCACCAAAAACTAAAATAGTTTTTGTAGTACTACTTTCTTGAACATTATTTTCTGTTTCAACTAGAGCTTTTTCAGAAATTTTTTCTTTTTTTGAGGTGTCTGATCCACAAGAGAGTAACACTATTAATATTGAAAAATAACAAAACTTTAAGAAAATCTTCATTACATTATTGTTAAAATTCAAAATCAAATGTTTATTTTTCAAGTTCAGCATATTTTGACAGCATATATATTAAATAAGTACTATGACAAAGATATTAAAGATTCATGAACTAGAGAAAACTTATACTAGTGGTTCCAAAAAATTAACGGTATTATCCAATATTTCTTTTGAAATTGAAAAAGGAAGTATTTTTTCTATTGTTGGTCCTTCTGGCAGTGGTAAAACTACTTTACTTGGTTTATGCGCGGGTTTAGATTACCCAAGCGCCGGTACTATAGAATTATGTGGAAGTAATTTAGAAAACTTAAATGAAGATGAACGAGCTCAATTACGTAATAAAGAAGTTGGTTTTATATTTCAGAATTTTCAATTATTACCTACATTAACTGCTCTAGAAAATGTAATTGTTCCCTTAGAACTTCAAGGCGAAAAAAATGCAGCTAAATTTGGCATGGAATTGTTACAAAAAGTAGGATTAGCAGATCGTTCTCATCATTATCCATCGCAATTATCAGGTGGTGAACAGCAACGAGTAGCATTAGCTAGAGCTTTTTCTAACAAACCAAGTATTTTATTTGCCGATGAACCTACGGGGAATTTAGATGAAGAAACAGGCGAAAAGGTTATTCAATTACTTTTTCAATTGAATAAAGAAGCAGGAACTACTTTAGTTATTATTACGCACGATTTAGATTTAGCAAACAGAACACAACAAATATTGAGATTAAAAGGAGGAAAAATAATGTCTAACGAAAAAACAATTGCAGTTTAATGAGCAATTTATCCTCAAAAGCTTCCGTGCAATGGCTATTTAAAATGGCTTGGAGAGATGGAAAAGCAAGTCTTTCTAGATTAATGCTTTTTATGGCATCTATTATTTTGGGTATTGCAGCTGTTGTTTCTATTCAATTATTTAGTGAGAATTTAAAACAAAATATTAAAAATCAGTCAAAAGCTTTAATGGGTGCTGATTTTATTATTGATAGTAGACAGCTTCCATCTAAAAAAGTGCTAGCTATTATAGATTCTTTAAATGTAGCGGCTTCAGAAGTTAATTTCGTTTCTATGGCTGCATTTCCTAAAAATGATGGAACAAAACTGGTGAAAGTACGTGCTATAGAAGGTGATTTTCCTTTTTACGGAACCTTAGACACCGAACCAATTAATGCCGCTACGCAATATCAAGAATTAGGAGGGGCATTAGTAGATGCTACATTAATGCTTCAATTCAATTTAAAATCGGGTGATTCTATTAAATTAGGAAAACTAACTTTTCCAATTATTGGTGCTTTAAAATCTATTCCAGGTAGCACAGCTATTTCTACTTCAGTTGCACCTACTGTGCTTATTCCTTTTCGTTTTATTGACGAGACAGAATTATTACAATTAGGAAGCAGAAAAGAATACCAATACTTTTTTATAGCCCCACCAACACTAGATTTGGAGTTATTAGATAAAAAATTAGATCCTATTTTAGATGCCGAAAACGCAGATTTAGATACACATACCAGTACTAGTGAACGATTAGGTAGAAGATATGATAACGTAAGTAGGTTTTTAAATTTAGCAGCATTTATAGCCCTTTTATTGGGTTGTGTAGGAATTGCAAGCTCTGTTCATATTTATATTAAAGAAAAATTGAAAAATGTAGCAGTTCTAAAATGCTTAGGGGCCACAAGAAAACAAACATTTTTAATTTATCTAACACAAGTTGTTGGAATTGGGCTAATTGGAGGCCTTTTAGGTGCTGCTATTGGAATTGGATTGCAATATGCATTTCCTTATATTTTACAAGATTTTTTACCTTTTAATGTTCAAATATCAATTACTGTACAACCATTAATAATGGGAGTAACTTTAGGTATTTTAATGTCAGTATTATTTGCTTTACTACCATTATTAGGTACTTGGTATGTTTCACCGTTGGAGGTTTTAAGAGGTACAGATGAAAACTTGGTAAAACCAAGAAAAGCAAGACTTTTTACTTTAGCGGCAATTTTACTTTTTATATTTTTATTTTCATTCTGGTTGTTGAGAGATGCCTTATTCGGATTGTTTTTTACTGTGGGAATTTTAATTACGTTTTCAATTATGGCTGGAATTTCAAGCCTTTTTATGAACCTTATTAAAAAATATTTTCCTAGTAATTGTGGGTTTACAAAACGACAAAGTTTGTTGAATTTATTTCGCCCAAACAATCAAACAATGGTGCTGATTCTAGCTATTGGTTTTGGAACTTTTTTAATTAGTACCTTGTATTTTACTAAAGATATTCTGTTAGCTAAAACAGCTATTGAAAACAATTCAGCCAATCCAAATATTATTTTAATGGATGTGCAAACTTCACAAAAAGAAGCAGTTATAAATACAGTGCTTCCAAAAGGGTTAGAGGTAATTGATAACATTCCTATTGTAACGATGAGATTGCATCAAATTAAAGGTGAGTTGGTGAATACTATTAGAAAGGACACTACTTCAACTATGAATCAATGGATTTTAAACCATGAATTTAGGGTAACATATCGTGATTCATTATTGGCATCAGAAGAACTTTTAGAAGGAACCTGGACTGGAGAAATAGGGCAGGGTGAACCTATTTTAATTTCAATATCAGATAATATTGCAAGAGATGCTTCTTTAGAAATTGGAGATCAGCTAGTTTTTAATGTTCAAGGAGTTTTACTGGAAACTGTAATTGGAAGTATTCGGAAAGTAGATTGGGGACGTATGCGATTGAATTTTTCTATTGTATTTCCAATTGGTGTTTTAGAAAATGCACCACAATTTAATGTGTTAACTACTTATGTGCCAAATGATGCTATTTCTGCAGACTTACAACGTGATTTGGTAAAGAATTTTCCAAATATTTCAGTGTTAGATTTAAGACAGATTTATACCATAATTGAAGACATTCTAGATAAAATTTCTTGGATTATTAATTTTATGGCTTTCTTTAGTATTCTTACAGGAATTATTGTTTTAATTGGCTCTGTTAGAAATAGTAAATATCAACGAATTAAAGAAAGTGTGTTGTTAAGAACCTTAGGCGCAAAGAGCAAACAAATTATACAAATTACAGCGCTAGAATATATCTATTTAGGAATGATAGGTAGTTTGGTAGGAATTTTATTATCTCTTATCAGTAGTCAATTACTAGCTGTGTTTTTATTTAAGGAGCCTTTTATTCCATCTGTTGTTCCATTTTTAGTGTTTCTTCCTGGAATTACTTTATTGGTTTTATTAATTGGTTTAAGTAATATTAGAAGTGTTTTAAAAAGTCCACCTTTAGAAGTACTAAGAAGAGAAGTTTAACTATGCTCAAAACTATTATATTACATTGGAAAACCAAACAACCAGATTTATAATAAATTGAAAAGAAGTCAATTAAATTGATGTATGTTAGAAAAATGGCACCATCTTTGCAAATTAATAATTATTATAAATTAAAATACATTAAAATGAGTAAAGGAACAGTAAAATTTTTCAATGAAACTAAAGGTTTTGGATTTATCACTGAAGAAGGAGTTGAAAAAGATCACTTTGTACACATTTCTGGATTAATTGATGAAATTCGTGAAGGCGACCAAGTTCAATTTGATTTACAAGATGGTAACAAAGGATTAAACGCAGTAAACGTAAAAGTTATTTAATATATACTTCAAGTTTTATAAAAGCCCATCAACAATGATGGGCTTTTTTTATGGTCAATTTTAAATATCTATAAAGCCAAATATATTTTACTTTTAACTTTATTTTAAAATATTTTTGTTTTATTCAAACGTATAGCGTTGTTCTTCTGTTGAAGACTCGTTTAGTAATTGGTTAAATGTTGCTATAGTATTAAAATCACGGGTGATTTCTCCAGATACTGCAATTCCAGAAATACCCGTTGTTAATATGTCTGTAACATCTTCTGTGGTTATGCCTCCAAAACCAATAATTGGTGTTTCAGTTTTTAATGTTTCTGTAATTGTAGTATAACCGCTTAAACCTAAAGCCTTACTTAAATTATCTTTGGTTGTTTTAACCCTAAAAGGGCTTAAACTAATATAATCGACATTTTTAACAATTAATGATTCGCAATCTTGCAAGGTGTGTGCTGTTCCGCCAATTAGTTGCCAAGTGTATAAATGCTCGCGCGCTATAGTAGGGCTGGAATCTGTTTTTCCTAAATGAACACCATCTGCTTTAATGGCTTTTGCTATTTTATAATAATTGTTTATAATTAATCTGGTTTGAAAATGAGCTGTGATTTCTCTAGCCTCATTGGCTAACTTTAAAAATTTCTTTTCTGAAACGTTTTTTAAATGTAATTGCACCAATTCTGCACCAGCTGAACAAGCTTTTTGGATGTTTTCAAGATGCTCTTTTGGAGAGTTTCCTTGAGATATATAATGTAGTTTAGGTATTATCATGTCTTCGTATTTTGTTGGGGCATTATATCTATGAGAAAGTATACATTCTATTTATTACTCATAAATTATAGGTATCCTAAACCGTTACTTTTTTAGAGTATTCCATAAAATAGGATTCAAAGCGTTTGAGTAATGGGTGCATTTTTTCTAAATATAGCACATACTGGCACTTGTCAATACTTTGAGTAATCGACATCAACGCATTATATGCTTTTTTTTGAACTAAAAACTCAGCGTCATCAATGCTAAATATCTTTAATTGAGAAGTGCTTACTCCATTTGATAAGAACAACTTATTTATTGTTGTGGGCGTAGAAATAAGAATATCTATACCTTCAAAGATTTCTGATTTTTGCACATCAATATGAAGCTGTTCATACCCTACATAAACTCGTAACGAATTATATCGCGTATATGTTAAAAAAGCATCAAATAATTCTAAGGCTCTTTCCTTATTTTCTACAAGAACTATGGCCCTTGGAAGAGTTCCAACTGCCTCATATTTTAATTTTTGCAAGGTAGTAAGTATAAGCGAGGTTGTTTTTCCACTATCTTTTGCAGCGGTGCAATAAACATTGGAACCACTTTTTATTACAGGAATACTCTTGCTCTGAAAAGGAGTAGGTGTTACTATTTCGAGATATTCTAGCTTCTCTTGTATATCAGAATGTAATTTTTTAAAAGGCATAAGAATTAAAGGAGTGACTAATTAGCGTAATATTAATAATGAAGGCAAATATACAACTAAATTGACGTGATTATTTTTTTCTAATGAGCCATTTGTAATTGGTAACTAAGTAGTAATCACAAACACACCTTTATAAAATAAATATACTGTGAATAATTTAGCATAATGTTCTGCGTTACGTTACTTTGCTTTGGTTAAAAGCAAAGTATTACTTTTCATTTTATGTAAAGTCTTATACTCGAAAGTTAATTCTACAATTTTAATGAAATCGATGAAAGGAGATTCACGAGCTCTTATTTGAAAAATAAAAGAGTTACGAGTAAACACTTATTAAACCTAATGACGAAAGGAGGGAAGTGCGATGTGTGTGGAATGACTAACTTATTTATATTTAAAAATAGCCTAAAATTATTTTTACTTCATCTTTATATTTTCTCCCAACCGGAATAGAAATTCCTTTGAGAATTAATTTACTTGGTGAAAATGAGTCAATAAATTTAATGGCAACAATATAAGAACGGTGTACTCTTAAAAATTGTTTTTTAGGTAATAATTCTTCAATTGATGAAATACTTTTATGAGTAATAATTTCTCTTTCTGTAGTTTTTAATTTTATGTAATTCTTCTGACTTTCAATATAAACAATGTCTTTCATGAAGACTTTTTGAAGTGATTTTTCTATTTTCAAATATATGAAATCTTCTTCCTTATTTTGCTTTAAATATTGCTGTTCTAATTCTATAGTTTTTTGATTTGTTTTTTGCCAGCTTTTTAAAAAAACATATCCTAACGGGATAATTACTGCAAGATTAACATCTAAAACAGTATTCATGATTTCTGTAATTGCAAAGAAATGGTCACTCTTAAAACTATTTAAATACAGCGGTTGCACAACATAATAAATAATGGGTCTTTGAATAAAAACAGATACTATAATTAATAAAAGTAAAAATGACACGATAAACCCTGTATACTTCTTTTGAAGGAAAAAAGAAGGAATTAAAATGTATAAGGTTACATAAACTAAAGTTAATCTAGCAGGTAAACTAAAAACTTGAATCATGAAATTCCGATAATAGTCGTTATCATATGTTCCCCATATAATTGTAAAAAAAAGGATAAACACCAACCAGTAGAGGCAATGTTTTCCAACTCTAATGGCAAAGTTACTATTCGTAAACAAAGGAAACTTTATATTATTAAAATTCATACAGCTAAAATCTGAAAAATAATCTGAATAACCATTAGTTAAGTATAAACAACTACTAATTTTATACAGATAACAGCTTTAAATAGCATTTTACATTTTTATAAAACCGTTCCTTATTTTTATGAAAAACAGTTAAATAAAGTAGTTTGGCACATTTAAATAGTTTTCTGTACTATCCGTTTGTTTGCTTTGAATTTCCGTTTTAATATTGACTTTTATAATTTAAAACTTAACAAAATGTATTCACTATTTAGAGCTTTTATTACTTGTTTATTCCTGTTTATTTCCATTCAAATTGTTAGCGCTCAAAGCGTAAATTTGAATAGAGTGGAACCTCCAAATTGGTGGATCGGAATGGAAAATACCGAATTACAATTAATGATTTATGGAGAAAATATTAGTACAACAAAACCAATAATTCAATATGAAGGCGTTACTATTAATAGCATATCAAAACTTGAAAACGCTAATTATTTATTCCTAAACCTTACTATTGATATGAATACAAAAGAAGGTGCTTTTGATATTGTTATTAATACTGATAGTGGGGAAAAATTAATTTATAAATATGAATTAATGCAAAAAAAGAGTAGAAATAATCTAAGTCAATCAATTGATGCTTCTGATGTGATGTACTTAATAACACCAGATCGTTTTGCGAATGGAAATCCAAAAAATGATTCCACCGATGATACTATTGAAAAAGTAAATAGAAAAAATCCAGATGGTAGACACGGTGGAGACATTAAAGGTATTATAAATCATTTAGATTACATAGATAATTTAGGTGTCACAACATTATGGTTAAATCCATTTTTGGAAAACGACCAACCTGCATATTCTTATCATGGCTATGGAATATCAGATTTCTACAAAACTGATTCAAGGTTTGGAACTAATAATGATTATAAAAATTTGGTTAGTCTTTGCCATGAAAAAGGAATGAAGGTAATAATGGACCAAGTTTTTAATCATTGTGGTGCAGGGCATTGGTGGATGAACGACTTACCTTCTAACGATTGGCTGAATCAATGGGATACATTTACAAGAAGCAATTTTACCAATATTGCGGCTTCTGATCCTCACGCTTCAAAAAGTGATTATGATTTATTTACAAAAGGTTGGTTTGATACTAATTTACCTGATTTAAACTTAGGAAATCCGTTTTTAGCAACATATCTAATTCAAAATTCTATTTGGTGGATTGAATATGCTCAGTTAGATGGTATTAGAATGGATACGTATCCTTATCCTGATAAAAAAGTGATGGCAACGTGGGTAGAAACTATTAATACAGAATACCCAAACTTTTATATTGTTGCAGAAACTTGGGAAGCAAAAGCATCCTCATTATCTTATTGGAATAATGGAGGAATTAATAACGACGGTTATCAATCTCCAGTAAATAGTGTTTGTGATTATCCTTTATATTATGCAATGTTAAATGCATTTGGCGAAGAAGGAAATACATATAAGCTTTATGAAACGTTGGCTGAAGATTTTGTGTATGGAGATGCTTTTAATAATAAAATTTTTAATGGAAATCATGATGTAGGTAGGTTATTTACCTTATTGAATGAAGATATTGACAAACTAAAATTAAGTATGGCGTTTATTTTAACTACCAGAGGAATTCCGCAATTGTATTATGGAGATGAATTATTATTTAATGGAGATAAACCAGACGGTCAATTGCGAAAAGATTTTCCTGGCGGATGGAAATTGGATAAAAATAATGCCTTTACAAAAGAAGGTAGAACAACCCAAGAAAAGGATAGTTATGATTTTGTGAGTACTATTTTAAATTGGAGGAAAACTGCTGAAGAAATACATTATGGAGAATTGAAACATTTTCAACCTTTAGAAAACATCTATGTATATTTTAGATATACAGCTATAGAAAGTACCATGATTATTATAAATAACAACAAAAAAGATATTACCAATTATAGTTTAGAACGTTATAAAGAATCTTTGAGTGGATATTCATATGGAATGGATATTATAACCAAAAGGGAAATTTCCTCGTTAAAATCGTTACACTTAAAAGCTAATTCAGCTTTAATTATTAAACTTAAAAACTGATGAAAAATATATTTATTATTGGTGGAGCATCCTACAATTCAGTAATTACTTTAGATGAATTTCCAAAAGCAATTCCTCAAACCATTCATAACTGTTATTTTAATGAAACAATTGGAAATACTGGAGCAGGTAAAGCACTAACGCTATCAAAATTGGGTTTTAATACTACTTTTCATTCATTAATAGGTGATGACTCTTTTGGGAATAAAGTGCGTTCATATTTAGAAGAGTCAAATCTGAATTTTATTTCAGATATAGATTCAAAAGGAACTGAACGGCATTTAAATATTATGAATAGTAGAGGAGAGCGCATTTCTATTTTTATAAATCCTAGTTCTGATACTCCAGAAATTGACTATTCAAAATTTGAAAAGAATATAAAAAAGTCAGATTATATCATCGTAAATATTGCTAATTATTGCCGAAATATTTTACCGATTTGCAAGCAATTAAATAAAGACATTTGGACAGATTTACACGATTATGATGGTAAAAACGAATACCATCAAGATTTTATAGCTGCTGCCAATTATATTTTTTTAAGTTCCGATAATTTACCCTATTATAAACCATTTATGCTGCAACAAATAGCAAATGGAAAAAAATTAGTTGTTTGCACTCACGGAAAAGGTGGAGCCACTGCATATACCAAAGAAGGCGGTTGGATTGAAACACCAATAATAGATGCTTATAAAATGAGAAATGCCAACGGAGCAGGAGATTCTTTCTTTTCGGGGTTTTTATATGGTTTTTCTAAAGGGTATGACACAAAAAAATGTATGCAATTTGGTACTATTACGTCAGGTTTGTGTATAGAGTCAGAGTTGATTGCTAACGATAAATTAAGTAAAACATTAGTTGAAAGAGAGTTTTTAAATTATTATGTTAAATAGAATGTTTAAAACGGCCTCATAAAACTTTGGCTAAAACAATAGATTACTTTTTATTGGCGTTGGCAAGCGGCTGCAAATTACTCGTCTGTTTTTTATTTGTTTTTATTTGAACTCGTGAATGCTGCGCATTTGTGTTTACAAAACAATAAAGCGCTTGGTAGCGGCAACTACGAAGTAATCACGAACACAGATTTATAAAATAAAAAAGCTGTGAGTAATTTAGCATAATGGCAAATTATAGCTACAAATTGTGTTAGATTGTTGTTTGCTGAGAATCGTATATTTGAAAATTTATGGGGTATTGTACAGAATATTGGATTTAAGCGCAATGCTAATACTAGAATGATTCATGACCCAAGTATAAAAGTTTCTTATGAAAGTAAAAAATTGTGCGATATTTTGCATAATGTAGAATTACAACTTACAAATAAAATCTAGAACTATAAGCCGTAATTGCTTTTAACATAATTGTTGACGATATAGACCTAAAGGCACTATATCTGCAATTATGTGTAAATAGCCTGAAATTCGGCTATACAGCAATTACTGTATATTTGTATTATAATTTATATTATGTTAAATAGAATGTTTAATTTAATCAAACCCTAACAAAATAGTTACCCTCTCTTTTCAATGACCAATGTTGTCATACTTCTTTTTTTTTCAACAATTGTTGTTTTTACATCTTCTATCATTAAAACACATTCTCTATTTATAATGTCTTGCAGAATATTAGTTGTTAATAAAAACCGAGTTGAACCATCAGGTAATTTATAAATTCCATTTTCTAAAACTTTTACTTGATCTTCAATTCCAAAATTAGATGCAGTTCTTATAAATAAACTCCCTTGAGGTTTTAATATTCTCATCAATTCATTAAGCATTTGTGTAAAATGGCTTAAATCTTTAGCAAAATGTAAAACCGCATTGCAAATCACATGATTAAAAGTATTTGATTCAAACGACATTTGATCTACTGAAGCCACACTAAAATTTTCATTTTGTAATTTATAGAGTTCTTTGCAATATTGTATGTCTTCTAAATTTATATCAATTCCATAGGTTTGAAAACCTGAATTATAAAACCACTTCAAATTTCTACTACTTCCGCATCCTGCATCTAAAATTTTTGAGCCAATCGGGTATCTATCTTTTAAAATTTGATCTATAATATAAATATCAACACCTTCAATACTTTCCTTCAGCGCTTTTATGTTCATGAATGAGAAATTTAAGAATGCAAATTACAAATTCTTATTTAGTGATAACATTTTACAATGACAAAAACGCAATACCATAACACAATTACTGTACATTTGCCAAATGCAAAAACAGCATTCCTCCCAATTTGAATTTATAGCATTAATGGCATCTTTAATGTCTATAGCTGCACTCGCTATTGACGCTCTCCTACCTGCTTTAGAATATATTGGTTTTTCAATTGGTACAACAAACGTAATTGATAATCAATTATTAATTACCATGATATTTTTAGGATTGGGATTAGGTCCATTATTTTTTGGACCAATTTCTGATAGTTTGGGTAGAAAACCTATTGTATATATGGGATTTGGTCTATTTATAATTGCAAGTATTATTTGTGTTTTATCAGAAAGTTTAGAAATGATGGTTTTTGGAAGAATTTTACAAGGAATTGGACTTTCAGCACCTAGAACCATTAGTATTGCAATGGTTCGTGATACCTACAATGGTGATTATATGGCACGTATTATGTCGTTTGTAACAGTGGTTTTTATCTTTGTTCCTATCATTGCTCCTGCTCTAGGAAAATTTATACTAGATTATTATAATTGGCAAGCGATATTTTATATTCAACTGATATTTAGCGTGTTAGTATCTTGGTGGTTTTGGAAAAGACAGCCTGAAAC
>NZ_CALAEQ010000207.1 GCF_937891065.1 uncultured Lutibacter sp.
TATATCATCTAATCTGATATTTCTTAATTATTGAATTTTCATAAATATGATTTTTATCATTTTACTTTTCTTCAAGTTATTTTTACTGAAAAACCTAACTATGAGAAATTTAATTAAACCATTTAGCTATAAAATTAGAGCTCTTATTCCATTTTCACACGATTTAGAGAACATAATCTGTCTGTGAGTTTTGTTTAACAAAGATATAAAAGATCAAAAGTTTTTTTATATGACATAAGTCATATATAAAGATGAATTTGTCTTTTATTTTTGTGGTATCAAAATGAGATCAATCTCTTTTGACTCAAAAACAATAACTTAAATAATATGATTATGAAAGCAATCCACCGACTTGCACTACTCATTACTCTAGGCTTATTGATAAGCTGTGGTGGTAAAGAGGAAAAGAAAGATGAAAAAATTCAAAGAAGGCAAAAACCCAAAGTTGAAATAAAAAAAGAAGAACCAAAACCTGATGTGGTTCTAGCTTCCAAGAGAGTTACACTGGACAATAAAGGAGTAGGTAAAGTCAAAAATGTAGAACTAATCCCAACTATCGATAATACGATGGTAGAAAGAGGTGCTGCTCTTTTTAAAACCAATTGTACTGCTTGCCATAAAACAAACAAACGTTTTGTAGGTCCAAATCCAACAGGTATTATGGAGCGTAGAAGTCCAGAATGGATTATGAATATGATTCTAGATCCAAAATTAATGACAGAAGAGGATCAATGTGCTAAAGACTTGTTAGTTGAATTTAATGGAGCTTCGATGGCAAACCAGAATTTAACAGAGGAGCAAGCTCGTGACATCTTAGAATATTTCCGAACCCTAAAATAATAGTATTATGAAAACCATCCATTTATTTAAAATCATTCCTGTAGCCGTGTTTCTAGTCCTGCTTTACAGTTGTAAGAAAGAAATAAAGCAAGACGGGTCATCTACTCAGACTAGTAGTGAGGTTGCACTGCAGAGTAAGTCGGGTCAGGCATTTATAGAAGATGACGGCTCTACACCTAATGTATTACAAATCGCGATCGGTTCTCCAGATCATACCACACTTGTAGCGGCAGTTCAAGCAGCAGGTTTAGAAAATGTCTTAGTAAATGCGGGTCCATTAATGGTTTTTGCACCTACTAATGCTGCTTTTGATGCACTACCTGCTGGTACTTTAGAAGAGCTATTAAAGCCTGAAAACAAGCAAAAGCTTGCGTCAATTTTAAAACATCACGTAACGGCTGGTAATTATGATAAGAGCTTTTTAAAGAATTTTAAAAAGTTAGGTCAGGCAGATGACACTAATACTACCGTTGAAGTAAAAGGAGACGATGTGTACGTGGGTGGAGCCAAAATACTTGGAAGTGTTAAAGCAGGTAATGGTATAGTTCACGTGGTGGACAAAGTGATTTTGCCTCAATCAAATTAATTAAACATAGGATAATAATTAAAAATAAGAACCAATGAAAACATGTAAATTTCAACTTTTGTCATTATTTGGAGCTTTAATGCTGCTTACCAGTTGTGGTAATAATAATGGAAAGAATAAATCTAGCGGAGCACTAAATTCTAGTAACGCTGAAAAAGTGTACGTAGCTCCCGGAGAGCACGACGAATTCTATGCATTTCTGTCAGGCGGTTATAGCGGGAACGTGACTGTATACGGCTTGCCGTCTGGTAGAATGTTTAAAGAAATACCTGTCTTCTCTCAATTTCCAACTTCTGGCTATGGCTATTCTGAAGAAACAAAGCCTATGCTAGAGACTTCTCACGGTTTTGTGCCTTGGGATGATTCTCACCATCCAGAAATCTCTCTAACTAATGGAGAACTGGATGGACGATGGCTTTTTATTAATGGTAATAATACACCTCGTATTGCGAGAATTAGTTTAACCACTTTTGAAACAGAAGAAATTATTGAGGTGCCTAATAGTGCTGGTAATCACAGTTCTTCTTTCCTTACCGAGAATTCTGAATATGTAGTGGCAGGAACACGTTTTTCGGTACCTATTCCACAACGTGATATGCCTATCAATGAGTATAAAGGGAATTTTCAAGGTGCATTATCTTTTATAAGCGTAGATCCTGAACACGGGCATATGGATATTAAATTCCAAATCATAATGCCTGGGTTTAATTATGATCTTTCTCACCCAGGACGTGGAAAATCTCACGGTTGGTTCTTCTTTACAACATATAATACAGAAGAAGCTAATTCATTACAGGAAGTATTCGCTTCTCAAAACGACAAGGATTTTATTGCCGCAATAAACTGGAAAAAAGTTGAAGAGTATGTTAACAATGGAGGTGGTACTAAAGTGCCAGCAAAATATGCACATAATGTGTATGATGAGTCTACACATACAGCTACAAGTACTATGAAAAAAGAAGTACTTACGGTAAATCCACTTGATGTACCCGGAGCTGTATTCTTTTTACCTACACCTAAATCACCTCACGGCTGTGATGTAGATCCAACGGGAAATTACATTATTGGTAATGGTAAGCTATCTGCCGACTTAACAGTTCACTCTTTTGATAATATGATTGATGCTATTGAGGGTGAAAAGTTTGATGGTGAAGCGTATGGTATTCCAATTTTAAAATTTGAAGATGTACTCGCAGGAACAGTGAAAAGTGGTGGCTTAGGACCACTTCATACAGAGTTTGACGGTAAAGGGAATGCATATACCACATTCTTTATTACATCAGAAGTGGTAAAATGGAAATTAGGTACTTGGGAAGTTATTGATAGAAAACCTACCTATTACTCTGTAGGTCACTTAATGATTCCAGGTGGTAATTCAAGAAAACCTTTCGGTAAATATTTGGTGGCATTAAATAAAATTACAAAGGACAGGTATCTGCCTGTGGGTCCAGAAATGGAACATTCAGCACAGCTATATGATATCTCTGGTGAGAAAATGGAACTGTTATCTGATTTTCCTACACACGGAGAGCCACATTATGCTGCTGGTATTCCTGCTGAATTATTAGCGCCAAAAGCTAAGAAAATCTACAGACTAGATGAAAATAAGCATCCATATGCAGTAACTAGTCCAGACCAGGCTAGAGTAGAGCGTAAAGGAAACGAAGTACATATTTATATGTCAACCATACGTAGTCACTTCACACCGGATAATATAGAAGGTGTAAAAGTGGGAGACAAAGTATATTTCCACATTACAAACCACGAGCAAGATTTTGATGTACCACACGGATTTGCAATGATAGGACAAAACTCTTCAGAGTTACTTATAATGCCTGGGCAAACTAAGTCTTCTCTTTGGGAACCTAAACAAGTAGGTGTTTGGCCATTCTATTGTACAGATTTTTGTTCTGCACTTCACCAAGAAATGCAGGGGTATGTTAGAGTTTCACCTGCAAAATCGAACATAGAATTGAGTTGGTCTCTAGGTGGAGACTAATCATTGGTTGGTTTTTATGGCAGGTAGCGCAATGTAGTGCTACCTGCTTATAAAATACTGGTATTATAATTACGCTTTCGCGAAATCGTAATAAATTTATAGAAATGAAAAAGGCAAGTCTTCTTATGATACTTGGTGCCATATTGTTAATGGGGTTATTCAAATTCCCATTATGGAATATTAAATTAGGTGCACCACAATATCCTGAACCATTAGGTATGAATATCTATATAGATGGTATACAAGGAATGAATGAGTTTGATATTCAAAATATCGATGGGCTCAATCACTATATTGGAATGAAAACCTTACCAAAACCTGAAGAAATGTGGGAATTTAGTGTTTTCCCAATAGTCATAGGCGGGATGGCAGCGTTGGGATTTCTTATTGGAATACTGGGTTATTTTGGGGAAGTAAGTTATCGCTGGTTTTTAGGTTGGTTGGTTTTAATGACTATATTAGGCATATTAGGAATGTATGATTTTAATGCTTGGATGATTGATTATGGAACTAACCTAGATCCTAAAGCCATAATGAAATTACAAAACCCAGATGGCACACCTATGAGTTATAAACCGCCATTGTTCGGACATCAAAAAATGCTCAATTTCGATGCTTATTCTTATCCGCGATTAGGTGGTTATTTAATGGGCGTAGGAATGTTATTAACTCTCGTTGCCTTTTATATTGGCAAACGTTCAAAAATGAAGACTAATGAGAACACTATTTAAAACCTCTCTAATGGTATTAGCAATGTTTTTAATAAACAGTTGTGCCACAGGACCACAAACTATAGATTATGGAAACGACGGTTGCCATTTTTGTAAGATGACCATCGTAGAAAAAATACACGGTTCTGAATTAATTACAGATAAAGGAAAAGTTTTCAAGTTTGATGCAACAGAATGTATGCTGAATTATATAAATGATAATAAAGAGCTTCCAGTAAGTAATTTGCTTACTAATTATTACGAGGCACCTACGGAATTTATAGATGTAGAAGAAGCTGTTTTTCTAATAAGCGAAAAATTACCAAGCCCAATGGGAGCTAACCTTACAGCTTTTAAAACTAGAGTAAGTGCTGAGAAAGTACAATCTGAAAAGGGAGGGAATTTATATAACTGGGAAGAGTTAAAAATACACCTAAAGAAAAGGTAAAACAAGCAACACATTTATCTAAATAATTGGTTATAAAATTACCATACGCGATGCAATTAGGTTCAGGTATATTTGATGTAACTACCGCATCAACAAATAATTATGGAGGGGAAATCTTAAGAAGTTATGTTGGTTTTAATGGATTGGTTAACAACAAACTTTCACTTGGCATTGAAATAAAATTACATTTATATCAGAAATACAACGGTATTTTTATGAACGAAACGTTAACCACTAATGCAGGTGTAAAATATAGTATTTTATAATTCTTATGATCAGGCTACTCAAAAAACTTCTCTTTGTACTACCTCTGTTTTGGGGCTTGCAACTATTTGCACAAACTATTGTTGTATGCAGTGATTGCAAGATAAACTCGATTAAAGAGGCTATCACTAATGCGGTAGCGGGTGATACCATTTTGGTGAAAAAAGGAACATATAAGGAGTATAATATTGTAGTAGATAAACCACTTACGATTAAAGGCGAAAATTTTCCGGTAATTGATGGTGAAGATCAAGGTGAGATCATACGTGTAGTCTCAGATAATGTAACTATAGATGGTTTATTCATTATTAATGTAGGAACAAGTTATACTAGTGATCACGCAGCAATACGTGTGGTAAGAAGTGAAAATTTCTTGATACAAAATGTGGTACTAGAGAAACTCTTCTTTGGTATTTATATTGAAAAATCAAATAATGGTAAGATTTACCATAATAAAGTAATAGGTGACGCTCAAGATGAATATAATTCTGGAAACGGTATTCAGTTATGGTATTCAAAAAATATTGTGGTAGAACAAAATATCGTACAAAAGGTGCGCGATGGGATCTACTTGGAGTTTTCAGATAATATCATTATAAACGATAATATAAGTACAGAAAATCTGCGCTATGGTTTACATTTTATGTTTTCCAACGACGATCTGTATACAAATAACACCTTTGAAAACAACGGAGCAGGTGTTGCTGTAATGTTTTCAAAGCGGATTAAAATGCTCAATAACACTTTTAAGAAAAACTGGGGTACAGCAGCTTTTGGGTTGCTTTTGAAAGAAATTAACGATGCTGAAATAAAAGACAATGTATTTGAAGAAAATACAGTTGCCATAAACATAGAAGGATCTAATAGAGTTGTGTATTCTGGTAATGATTTTATAAGTAATGGATACGCGATTAAAGTACTAGGGGCTTGCTATACTAATACGTTTGAAAAGAATAATTTTTTATACAACTCATTCGATGTGTCCTATCATAGTAAGATTAATGACAATGTATTTC
The DNA here is from genome assembly GCF_937891065.1 of uncultured Lutibacter sp. Classification (GTDB taxonomy): domain Bacteria; phylum Bacteroidota; class Bacteroidia; order Flavobacteriales; family Flavobacteriaceae; genus Lutibacter. The sequence continues at coordinate 5,864 of NZ_CALAEQ010000207.1, forward strand.
ATCATAATTACTGGAGTAGTTACACAGGATATGATCTTGATAAAGATGGTATAGGGGATGTTCCATATAGACCGGTAAAACTATTTTCTTATATCGTTAACAAGACGCCAGAAACTATCATTTTAATGCGAAGTCTGTTTATCGATATTATTGATTTTTCAGAAAAGGTGTTACCAGTGTTTACGCCAGATAATTTACTAGATATGACACCACAAATAAAAAGGTACAATGATAAAGATTGAGCAATTACATAAAAAATTCGGAAAGAATCAGGTGCTTAAAGGTGTAGATTTAGAGTTCTTGGATAAGGGAATATTTGCCATTATAGGACCAAATGGTTCAGGTAAAACGACACTAATAAAAGCACTGTTAGGAATGGTAGTTCCAGATAAAGGTGATTTATCTGTAGGGGGAACATCTATTAGGAAAGATTGGAGATATAGAGATCAGATAGATTACTTACCTCAAATAGCAAACTTTCCAGCAAATCTTACTGTAAAAGAATTGATATCAATGATAAAGGATTTACGTAATAGGCCTGGAGAAGATAAAAGATTGATTGCGTTATTTAAGATCGAACCATTCCTGTCAAAAAAATTGAGTAACCTCTCTGGTGGAACAAAACAGAAGGTAAACCTTGTACTCACACTTATGTTTGATAGCCCCATTATTATTCTAGATGAACCTACAACTGGTCTTGATCCCATAGCACTAATTCATTTAAAAGAGCTTATAAAAGAGGAAAAAGCTAAGGGTAAAATTATTTTGATTACTTCTCATATTATGAGTTTTGTAGAAGAGATGGCAGACGAGATTGTGTTTTTGCTTGAAGGTAAAGTATACTTCAAAGGAAATATTGAGGCGCTTAAGACACAAACTGATGAATCTAATTTTGAACACGCAATTGCTAACCTTTTAACACAAGAAGATGTTTAAAATATTAAAATATATTTTTTTTGACTTAATACGTAGTAGATGGAGTTATGTCTACTTATTGTTTTATTTATTGCTAGGAGCTGTATTGCTCTTTTTGAACAACGATCTCTCTAAAGCTGTAATCACTTTAATGAATGTGATTATCATCTTAGTACCGCTTATAGGCACCCTCTTTGGTGTGATGTATTACTATAATTCTAAGGAATTTACAGAGCTACTGTTAGCACAACCCATTAAGCGATCTTCTATTTTTATAGGTCAGTATCTAGGTGTAGCCTTGTCTCTTTGTATGAGCCTAATTATAGGGTTAGGAATTCCGTTTGTGCTTTATGGATTGTTTCAATCTAATGAAATATGGGATTTTGTATTGTTACTTGTCACTGGAACATTCCTAACCCTAATATTCACAGCACTTGCATTTAATATCGTTTTGTATAATGAGAATAAAATAAAAGGGTTTAGTTATTCTATTTTGCTGTGGTTGTTTATGGCAGTTATTTATGATGGTTTATTTTTAATGTCGCTTATTGCATTTCAATCATATCCTTTAGATTCTTTTTCTATAGGAGCAACAATGTTTAATCCCATTGATTTATCTCGTATTTTAATTTTATTAAAATTAGATATTTCAGCCTTATTGGGATATACTGGTGCTGTTTTTAAGAAATTTTTTGGAACTGGTTTAGGATTATTTATATCTATTGGAGCTTTGTCCCTTTGGGTAGTTTTGCCAGTACTCAACATTTACAGAAAATGTAGAAAAAAGGATTTTTGAGATTATTTTGTAATCAACTCTTATATAAGCTAGAAAAAGTTTTAACGATTACCTTATTATGATGGAATCAATTAAATTTTAAATTATATATTTAAACCTTGTGTAGATAAACGATTATGAGCAAAATAACTGGCACATCAACTGCTTTTAATTATAATCCTTTATCAATTCATTAATTTTATTTCTTAATTGATCTTCTTCAATATATTCTTTTATTGAATAAAGTATTTTATTGTTTTTATATATGAATATTGTAGGTAAGGAGTATATATTTAGTTCTTTCATTAAATCTTTATTATCATCATAATTAATGGTATGATATTCTAAAACAGTATCCATTTCATTTGAATGTACGTATTCAGCCTAATTTGAACTTTTTGGGTTAAAAATTAAGAGAGTGTTTT
>NZ_CALAEQ010000208.1 GCF_937891065.1 uncultured Lutibacter sp.
TAAAAATGTTGGTTTTATGAATTTTAATACTTTGACTTAACAAAAGGAATAAATAACAGAAATAAAAAGCAAAGAGCGAGGATAATTAAACTTCCTACTATACCAGTGCTAGTACTTACAACTCCCATTAAAGGAGGTACCAATGCGCCACCAACTATTGCCATAACTAGTAAACCAGATATTTCATTTGATCGTGATGGCATCCCATTTATAGCAATTGAAAATATTAATGGAAATAGATTTCCTGCGCCTAGTCCAACAATAAAAATAGCTACTTGAGCCATAATTCCAGTAGTTGAAAAAATGATTAATAATATTCCCGCAAGTGCTAAAATAGTTGTAGAAACTAGAAAGAATATGGGTTTTAAAAATTGTAGTAAAATAGCTCCAACAAATCTACTAATCATAAGTGCAGTAAAGTATATACTAATTCCATACGATGCATTTTCTAGTGAATACCCGTGGAGTTTCATTAAAAAGCCTTGTATGTTAGAGTTCATGCCAACATCAGCTCCAACAATGAAAAATATAGCAATAACCATAGCTAGCACAAATTTGTTGGTTAACAATTTCATGCAAGACGAAAATGATGCTGGAATTTCAGATTTTATTTTTTCTTCTATTTTTGTACTTGAAAGCCATAGTATAGAGAGTAGGGTAACAACAGCGTAGACAATAAGAACCCATTTCCAGTCTCCGTATTTTAAAGCAGCAAAAGTGGCAACAATAGGTCCCAATAAAGATGTTATGGCTTTTACAAATTGAGATAAACTAAGGAAACTTGAAAGCTTCTTTTTAGATACAACTTCTTGCAATAAAGGGTTTGCAGCTACTTGAACAATGGTATTTCCTATGCCTATACCTATAAATGCTATTAAAACTGAAATAAAGGAATAATATATAAAAGGAATCAATAAACCAACAAAAGTAACAAGTAAACCAATGTTCATCATACGCTTTTTGCCAATTTTATCCTGAAGTACTCCAACAGGTATTGAAAACACAAAAAACCAAATAAATACCATAAATGGAATGAATTGAGCTAATGTGTCAGAGAGTTCAAAATCTTTTTGAACATAACCAGTAGATACACCAACTATATCTACAAACCCCATAACAATAAAAGTTAGGAATACGGGAAAAATTTTACTTATATTTATTTTTTGTGATGTCATTTTAAATTTATTTAAAGGTTAGGGAGGTCATCTTGTATGTTATTCCAAAAATTAGAGTTAAATAATTTGGCACTACCTATAATTGCTGCATCTTCCATTAAAGTTGATATTTCAATATCAACAGCTAATCCAGCACCCATAATAACTTGTTTTAAAGCTGGAATAAAAAGATTGCCAGCGTTAGATATGTTACCTCCCATAACAATTAACTCGGGTTGGTATTTCTGAAGAAAAGGAACCATAAAATGTCCCATGTTAGCACCAAATTCTTCAAAAAGAAGTTTAGAATGAGGTGTATTCGCTTCTGCAATTTCTTTTACACCTTGTATGTTTTTTGTGGAAATTTCATGATAACGTTTAATGCACCAACGGGTAGAAAAATAATCATCTCCAATACCATCTTTAAATGGTTTATCCCATAAACAACCATCTTTAGGAACTTGTGGATGATTTACCAATGGGATTCCGTTTTTAATAAAGGCAGAACCAAAACCAGTTCCTAAGGTAACGGCTATAATTTTAGCACAATTTTTTGCTTTTCCTTGAGCAGATACCCCAACAGCAAATGAAGTGGCATCATTAAGGAATCTGAAATTAGTTTTTTCAGAGATAAGATATTTTGATAATTCGTCTGGAATAGAAACACTATACAGGTTTTCATATTTATCATTATCACCTTCAAATAAAGCAATTCCCTTCTTATAATTAAAAGGCCCTGGAATGGCAAAACCTATATCTATATGCTGTTTCAAAGAAGCGCTAAGGATAGTCTTATTAATAGCTTCGCTCCATTTTTTTAAAATGATATCTTTTTCAGCTTTATTATCAACCTTCACAGAAAAAGTAGTTTCAGGAATGATAACAAGATTTTTTAGATCTACAGCGGCACTTGTTATATGACTACCGCCAACATCTACTCCAATGGCTATTTGATTATTCATTCTATATGTTTTTAATTTAAGAGTCTCTTTTTATTTCTATATCATATGTGAAATAATTGGTACGATAATAAACTATGTTATATTCCACAGGACGATCTCCAAGATCACATACTATTCTTTCTCTTTTTAAAATGGGCGTTTCCTTTTCAACATCAAGTAATAAACTTATTTTTTTTGAAGCAGTAATAGCGCTTATTTTTTCTTTAGAGGTGGAAACTATTACATCATGTTCTTTTTCCAATAGCTCATACAAAGGCGTATTAAAATTTTCCTTTCCAGTGATGCCTACCCTTGGATGAAAATAGGATACTGAATAAAGATATTTGGCATCTTTAGACCCTCTAATTTTTTCTAGCTTCCATATTTCTTTTGATTGAGAAATAGCTAATCCATCATTTATTTCATTTGGAGCATTTACCAATGTATTTTGCACCATATAGTTTACAACATCGATCCCTTGATTTCGCATTTCCTTGGTAAAACTAATCCAGTTGTCTAATCGGGTTGTTATTTTTTTGTGTACTACTTTTGAGCCTACTCCTTTTTTACGTTCTATAAGGCCTTCGTTAACAAGTGTATTTACAGCTTGTCTTACGGTATTTCGGGAAACTCCTAATTTTTTTGATAAGGTTACCTCTTTTGGAAGAAGGTTATTTCCGTTTTTATATTCTTCCAAAGAAATCAACCTTCTTAGGTATTTTTCTATTTGAGCATGAAGTGGGATAGCGCTTTGTTGATCTAATCTAAAATCCATATGATATCATTTTGTGTATTTGTTAAATATACTGCATTTACTTTTGCGACTCTGCCCATTCTTATAGCCTGTTAATGGCTTTATATAAAACACCGGCTTACCCCTCTGAAATAACCCTAAATATTTTTTTATGATTTTATTTTTTTTCATTTGACATTGATGGAGGTATTTGTTCTATACCCCACTTCTTATTTGGCTCTGGCCCCATTGTAAAAGATAATGTTCCTCCCTTTACAATTTCATTTCTATACATCCAGCTATTTTTAATTGATGAACCATTAAAATTTGCAGACTGGATATATACATTCTTTGGCGAGTTGTTCTTTGTTTCTATCACCAGTTCTTTTCCTGAATAATAGTCGGGATTGAGGTCAATTATTACTTTGTTGAACAGGGGGCTTCCGAATTGCAAAGTCGGGTGCATGGAAGCGTGGCCCTGGACATCAAATAAACCAAGGGCAGCCATCACGTACCACGAACCCAACTGTCCCTGGTCTTCGTCCTGACCAATGCCGTAACCGTGTAAAGGTTCCAGGCCATAAAATTCGTTGCAAATGGCGCGGGTCCATTTTTGTGTCAGCCAGGGTTGTCCGCTGTAATTGAAGAGCCATGAAGCATGCAGACCGGGCTGGTTGCCATGGTTGTATTTTTCTTCAATACCCGAGAACCCATCCACATGACCGGGATTACCGCTGAAATTATTTTTTTGTGCGAGGGTAAATGTTTTGTCCAGGCGCCGGTTAAATAATTCCTGTCCCATCGACTGAATAAGTCCGTCCACATC
>NZ_CALAEQ010000209.1 GCF_937891065.1 uncultured Lutibacter sp.
TTTTTAGCAAAAGTATTTAAATCTTTCCCAGTTGGTTCTTCAAATATTTCTAAATCAAAATAGGGAACTGCAGCTATGATATGGTCAAAAATATCAGACATTATAGCTTCATAATTTGCCCATTCTTTATTACTACTAAAACAATAAATTTCTAAAGGAATACCTTGTGAAGTTGGTGCTAATTGCCTTACCATAGAAAACAGCTCTTTACTAACGTTTGAATTTTCATTCAAATAAGTGTCAATATACTTTCTAAATACTCCAAAATTGGTTAAATTTTTACCGTTAATTAAAACAGACTTATCTGCTCCAATCTTTTTATTATACAAGGAAATCTCGGTATGCTTGCTGTCAATATATTGCTTTACTAATTGAATTTTCTTTAATTCTTCAATCTTTTCTATAGTTAAAAATTTAATTGAATTTTGTTTAATATAAACAGCTCTTTTAATTCTTCTTCCACCAGACTCCTGCATTCCTCTCCAATTTTGAAAAGAATCTGAAATTAAACTATAGGTTGGTATGGTTGTAAATGTATTATCCCAATTTTGTACGCGAACTGTTGCTAAATTAATATCCGTAACTGTCCCATCTGCTCCAAATTTACTGTAAACAATCCAATCACCTATTCTTACAATATCATTTACAGAAACCTGAATGGAAGCCACAAAACCTAAAATAGTATCTTTAAAAATTAACAGAATTACTGCAGAAGCAGCACCCAATGTTGCAAAACTTAAAACATCTCTTCCTGTTAGTTGATATATGATAAAGAAAATTGCCATTCCCCATAAAAATATCATTACAACCTGCACATAACTTTCCAAAGGTTTATCCATGAACTGTTCTTTAGTACGCAAATATTTTTGAGTAGATCTTAAAAAACTTCTTACAATTTTAACAATTAATATAATTCCATAAATATTAATTACAGTCTCAAAAGCATTCAACAAGAATGGAAATTCCAATAAAATTACTGGAACAATATACTTTAATATAAATAATGGGATTATATGAGCTAAATATCTAGGAAACTTACTTTTAACTAAAAAATCATCAAAAGTAGTTTTGGTTTTTAAGGAGAAAATATAAAACAGTTTAACAATTACAATCCGTAAAATTCTATCAAATAAATATGCAACAACTGCAATTACACTAAGGGTAATAAACAAATTTGTTGTTTCGGCCCAAAATTTCGGGAACCCAATATCCATTAAAAAATCTTTTAAAAAATTGGTAAATTTTTGTACCTCTAAATCTTCAAACATTTTAATAATCGTTTTTTTTATTATTACTAAAAAAAAGGTTCTCTAAAAAATATTAAAAATTACTTTGTCAAACTGAGCCTGTCGAAGTTCATATTGGTTCTTAAAAGTTAAAATATTTCGACAGGCTCAATATGACATTGAGTTTACTTTTTAGATAGTTTCTTTTAGTAAAAATTTTTAAAATTAAAACTCAGCATTCACATCCCAAGCTTCTAAGTTATCTTTTATAAATTTTATAAACATCCCTCCTAAAGCGCCATTTACAACTCTATGGTCATATGAGTGTGAAATAAACATTTTATGTCGTATCCCTATAAAATCACCTTCTGAAGTTTCTATTACAGCAGGAACCTTCCTAACAGCACCTAAGGCTAAAATTGCAACTTGTGGTTGGTTAATTATTGGTGTTCCAAAAACACTTCCAAAACTTCCAACATTTGTAACCGTATACGTACCTCCTTGAATATCATCTGGACTTAGTTTCCCTGTACGTGCTTTATTTGCTAAACCATTTACAGCTTTGGTCATACCAACCAAGTTCAATTGATCCGCATTTTTAATAACAGGCACAATTAAATTCCCGTCAGCCAATGCAGCGGCCATACCTAAGTTTATAGCTTTCTTTTTAATAATTTTATCTCCATCAATAGCAATGTTAATCATTGGAAACTTTTTTATTGCAGTAGCTACTGCTTGCATAAAAATTGGAGTGTAAGTGATTTTTTCACCTTCACGAGCAAAAAACTGATCTTTAACACGATCTCTCCATTTTACAATATTTGTAACATCAACTTCAATAAAAGATTGTACATGAGCTGATGTTTGAACTGAAGCCACCATATGATGTGCAATTAATTTACCCATTCGGCTCATTTCAATTATTTCATCTTCACCATTCACAGAAATTGGCGCAGTCGTTTTAATTACTTCCTTTTTTTCTGTTTTTGGTTCTTGGGTTTGAACATTTTCGTTTTTTTCAACAGATTGAACTGTATTTCTACCACTCTCAATATAAGCTAGAATATCATTCTTGGTAACTCTATCATCTTTACCTGTACCTACAATAGCTTCTAACTCTTCCATAGATACACCTTCAGTAGTTGCAATATTTCTAACTAATGGCGAAAAGAATTTTGCTGAGTTAGAAAATTCAGCTATTGAAGTAGGCTTCGTAAGCTCTTCTACTTCTTTTTCAATAATAACAGCTTCAGTTGCAATTTCTTCTTCAGAATTTGCATTTTCAGCATTAAAAGTCTCTTCTCCTAATGTTTCAATAACAGCAATGGTATCACCAACATTTACAACAGCATCTACATCAAATAATATTTCAACGAGTGTTCCTTCTACTTCACTTGGAACTTCCGAATCTACTTTATCTGTTGCTATTTCAACAATAGCTTCATCCATTTCAACAGTGTCTCCAACATTTTTTAACCAAGCAGTTATGGTTGCTTCTGCAACACTTTCACCCATTTTAGGAAGCTTCACTTCAAATCTTGCCATTGTATAATTTTTTTAGATTTTGCAAATTTACAAAA
>NZ_CALAEQ010000210.1 GCF_937891065.1 uncultured Lutibacter sp.
TAATTATTATTAACATTTAAATTTATTATTATGAAAAAATTATTATTAGTAGTAGCGCTTTTATTTGCTACAAGTATGTTATTCTCACAAGCACTTATTTCTAGTCAAGGTGGCAGAAATGGTAATAACGGGAATAAAGATTGTGTAGATTGTTCTGAAGACTTTATAAAGCAAGTACCAACAACACCGGCACCTACATCTGTTAACTTTGTGCAAATTAATACCAATGAGATTTATCAACAAGGTTATGATAATGAGGCTAAAGTTGAGCAAAAAGGAGGAGGAAACTTTTCTGATATTGATCAAACTGGAGAGTATTTATTTACTGGTTATTTTTCAGGGAATCGTTATTATAGAGATGGAGATGAAAACGTGGCAAATGTAGATCAAGAAGGTATACAAAACTGGTCTCAAATAGAACAAAGAGGAAATGAAAATGATGCAGATGTTGATCAAGAAGGTTTCCAAAATGTATCAATGATAGAGCAATTAGGAGATGATAACGAGACAGATGTTGACCAAGATGGAGACAATAACTTCGGAATGGTGTTTCAAGATGGAGAAGATAATGATGCAGATATTGAACAAGACGGAGACGACAACTATGCAAATCAATCTCAAATAGGAGATGATAATGATGCAGATATTGAACAAGATGGAGATGATAATGTAGCTTATCAATCTCAAACTGGGAATAATAATGATGCAGATATTGAACAAGACAGAGACGGTAATTATGCAGATCAATCTCAAACAGGAAATGATAATGATGCAGATATAGAACAAGATGGAGATGATAATGTAGCGTTTCAATCTCAAACTGGTAATAATAATGAAGCAGATATTGAACAAGATTCTTTTATGTTTTGGAGATCAGATGATAATTATGCAGCTCAAACTCAAACAGGAGATGATAACAAAGCTGATATAAAACAAGTAGGAGATGATAACATAGGTGTTCAAACTCAAACAGGAGATTATAATAATGCAGATTTAGATCAATTAGGAGATGATAACTTTTCAATGGAAACACAGACTTCCGTTACAGGTAGTACTCCTGGAGGAGACTGGTTTAATAATTCAAGAGTTTTTCAAGATGGTACAGATAACGTATCTTGTGTAACACAAAACGTTAAAAAAGCGGGTGTTTTCAACTATAGTTATGTTATGCAACTGGGTCATGACAATGAAGCGTTTATATATCAACAAGCGTGTAAAAACAGTAATACAAGTTTTACAGTGCAAGTAGGTTTAGATAATATGGCTTGTGTAAAACAAATGGGAAATATGACTGTGGCTCAACAATAATTTAAAAGATTTAAAGTATCTAATTTAATTTTAAAAAAGGAGGCTAATGCCTCCTTTTTTTTATTTAATAAATTAATGAATGTAATATTAACTCAAACAACTACCAATAATAAACAAACACAAAGCAATTTAAAAGTTTAAACCAAATAGGGAATAATAACCAAATTGATATTAAACAAAAGGGAGGAGATTCTCAAACGGTTAGTCAATTTGGAAATAACAATTATTACAATTTCACTAATTATTACAACAATATACCTTCCGTTTTTAATAGCATTCAACAAGGAAATGCTAATAATCTTCAAACTTACGGAGAAAACTCCATGATTAAAAATAGTAGTATTACTCAAAAATCCAATTTTAAAATCATAATTATTAAAAATCACTAATTATAAATTAGTAGTTAACGCGTTAAGAGCAATTAATTTTTAACGCTCAGCCCTTTTCCGTTTTACTACAAAAAAAAACACTTGCAATGAAGGTTTAGTACTGTATACAAAAAGAGGTTTAACTTCCTATTAATTGTGGATTATTGCTAAGGAATAATGGAATATCTCTTAGCAATAGCTAAAATAGTTGTACAATTATTTATGATTTAATTGTACAATTAAATTTAAGATAATATAGAATTATTTTGAGAAAAAAGTATTATTTTTACAGGGTTATAAAAATAATTAAAAAAAGATAGCAATTACCTTCATTGTAAATATATCAAATTTATAGCAGTACTAAAAGTTTAGAATAAGATAGTTACTAACAATTTTAAAGGTAAAAAATAAAAAAATTACTATGGCCATACGTTACAGAATTACCAAACGAACAAATAACATAAACCCAGCTAAAGAAAGTAATTATATTATGCAAGCCGTTTCTACGGGTACTATTGATTCTAGAAGGCTAAGCAAAGAAATTAGTATGGAAAGCACTTTAAGTCCTACGGATGTTCATGCGGTATTATTTGCGTTAGGTGAAAAGTTGCAATTTCATTTATTAGAAGGGAAAACGGTAGACCTTGAAAATATTGGTAAGTTTAAATTAGGGTTTAAGTGCAAGGCAGAAGAAGACCCTTTAAAATTGAATCCAAAGCGAAGCATTTCAAAATACCATTTAAATTTTCAACCGTCGGTTTTTATAAAGCACCTACTTAAAAAAGGGATTACTACCTATAAAGAGGGCAGTAGAAGTACAGATTAGAAAATTACTATTTCCTATAAAATAGATAAGTTTATCAGTTGGGTGTAATTATTAAAAACGTTATTCCGAGTGTTTTTTGAATAATAAAATGAAAAAAAAATGTATCGAGAAGAGTTTTTAGGGTTAATTTGTCTATTATCTATACAATTCTCTTTTTAAAAAATTATTTGAATTGATACAAAATCTGCATTAAAAACAAATTATACGCTAGGTTTAAATTAGTAGTTAATAAAAAACAATACAGGCTTCTGTATTGGCTGATAATGCTATAACTTCATTGTTATAGCTTTTTAATTTCCCACTAAATGTGTTAACAAATTACAACTAATAAGTAGGTAATTTCCGGTAAATTAGTCTTTTAATTATGCTGTAATATCTTTTTATGTAACTAAAGTAACATAAATTACCATTCATTAATAAAATAGTGCGATTCGCAAACTTGTGCTTTTTAGCTTCTGATTTTTAGATAATTATATTTAATTTAGATCCAGTTTAAATAAGGGAATAGTACTTACTTCTTATTTATACTAAAATAAATTGCAATTAATTGAATATTTAAACCCCACAAATTGTTTCCCCAATTAAAAAGTTTATAGAGACTTTTATTCGTATGTATTTGTACATATTATTAAGGTAATTATAGTCCCCTATAAATTTTTATGAAATTATTTTATTATTAACAAATTTACTAACGTTTAAAATTTTATTATTATGAAAAAATTAATTTTAAGTGTAGCAATGCTATGCGTTACAGGTATTTTTTATGCACAAGAATGTGCAGATTGTGAAGTAAGTCAAATGACACCAACAATGATGGTTCAATTTGAAAATTTAAGTGATGTTGATCAGGTAGGAGCTGATAACTTTGCTTTGGTAGATCAGGAAGGACTTGGAAATTATGCTCGAATTAATCAGTATGGTAGTAATGGGCATCATGCTCCAGGAGGATTGGGAAATAAAGGGTATGTTTTTCAAAGTGGAACAGGGAATAATGGTATAATTGATCAAGCTGGTGATTTTAATACTGGAGTTATTGCTCAAATGGGTGATAATAATTATGCTGAACAAGAAGTTGGAAATGGTTGGGCTGAAAACAATAGAGCACATTCCTACCAATTTGGAAGTGATAATGTATCTTACCAAGATCAATTTTATGACAATAATACTGCCTTTGTTGTGCAAGCAGGTGAAAGTAATTATGCTGAACAATTTCAAAGTTCTTCGCAAGCAGGAGCTGGGAATTTAGCAATTATTGGTCAAACTTGGTACGGGAACAAGGCTGAACAAACACAAAATGGAGACAACAATACAGCTATTGCGTTACAAGTTGGTGTTGAAAATTCATCAGTTGAAGATCAAACTACTATTGGAGGTTCTGCTTGGAACAGCTCATTAGTTATTCAATTTGGGTATCAAAATGAATCTTGTGTAGATCAAGATGCTTCAGGTAATGGATGGAATGCAAGTCATGTTTTTCAAGAGGGAGCTTTTAACACTTCTGATGTAAGTCAAATGGCTGCCGCAGGTGGTGCAAACTCAAGTTTTGTAAATCAATTAGGTCATGCAAATGCAGCTTGTATTACTCAATCTGCTCCGGGAGTACCAAACTAAAATTTCTATTAGTAACAAAAAAATATAAGAAAAAAGAGGGTTTTTACCCTCTTTTTTCTTATATTTGGTATAATGCAAAAAATTTAGTTTTATGAAAAGTTCTCATTTAAAATACGGTTTTTTTTTATTGCTATTTGGTTTTATTTCTTTTAATAGTATCTCTCAAATAGCAGATGAAAATACATATGTTATAAATCAATATTTTCAGTTAAATAAAGATGCTTCTTTAGGAGCTGAAAAGAACGCTTCTAAATCAAGTATTCAGTCTCAAATAAATGTTGTAACCTTAAATCAAATTGGAAATAACAATGAGATTGATATTAAACAAAAAAGCTCAGATTCTCAATCTGTTAGTCAAATAGGTGATTCTAATTATTATAATTTTATAAATTATTACAATAGTACGCCATCAAATTTTAATATTCTACAACAAGGGAAATCCAATTCTCTACAAATTTATGGTGAAAATTCCATAATCAAAAATATAAGTATTGTTCAAAATTCAAATTTTAAAACATTGATTATTAAAAATTATTAGCAACTATGAAACAACTTTATTTAAATAGTATTTTTAGTTGTTTAATGTTATTTATTAGTGCTGCTTATGGTCAATTAAATGAGTCTGTAACAGGGAAAATTTATATTCAAGAATCTGATAATTTAATTTTGATAAAAGCTCAAGTTGATAACGAAGAGCCAATTTTTAAAAACAATTTATACTATAATTTAGTAGCATTAAAGAAAAATTCTTCAGGAAATTATTCAAATAACAGGCAAGAGGGAGAATTCTCGCTAGATCCAGAAGAAAGTAAGAATCTTTCCGAAATTAGATTAAGCCTTGCTGCTGGAGAAGATTTACGTATTTATTTATTTATTAAGCAAAACAATATTGTAATATCAAAAGATTCACTTCAAATAGTTCCTCCAGATAGAAGCCTTGTACAAGAAAAAGTTGTAAAAGAAGCTGATTTTGAACTTAAAGGAATTGTAATTGATGACGTTATTACTAAAGTTGGGAAAGATTTTCACGATTATTTTTATCAAGAATATAGTACTTCAGGTAAACAGTATCCTTTTATCATTACAATACAAGAAAAACCTTACTTTGGAAGAAGTAGTATTATAACAATTACTTCAGAAGATAGAAAATTATTTGAATTTATGTCTAAACCAGATGAAGAATTCCTTAAGTCAGCTGTAAAATCGGCCTTGCAAAATGTAAACCAATACGCTAAACAAAGAAAATTGCTATATAAGAATAGTAGAATATAAAAATAATTATTACCTTGTAACAATGAAAAAGTTAAAATATATTATCGCAACTTTACTCATAAGTATTCCTTGCTTATTTTATGCTCAAAATGTTGTTTATAAACCTATAAATCCTTTTTTTGGGGGAGACACATTTAATTATCAACAGTTGCTAGCTTCTGCAAATGCACAAAATAGTTTTGAAGAAGATTCTGGATTTAGTTTTGATCAAGGGTCCGATTTAGATAATTTTACGGAGTCTTTAAATAGACAATTATTAAATTCATTATCACGAGATTTATTTCAACAAGAATTTGGTGATTCTGCTTTAACTGAAGGAACTTATGTGTTTGGTTCCTTAGTAGTTGAAATTTCCCCTTCGAATGCTGGATTACTTGTTAATATTTTAGATACTTCTACAGGTGAACAAACTCAAATCATAATTCCAAACTAAAATTCCAAACCCTATTCTATGTCTATGAAAAAGTATTGTAAAATATTTACTGTTCTTATTTTAATATCCTTCACAAGTTGTGGAACTTTCTTTAATCAGCCTTTCACAAAAAGCGAAGCCAGGATAGGAGAAAATACTTCTAAAAAAAGTTTATTAGATACAATTTTACCTTTAAATAAAGCTATTGTAGGTGTATATAAATTTAGAGACCAAACAGGTCAGTATAAATTAATAGAAAACGGATCTACATTTAGTACAGCAGTAACACAAGGAGGTACATCTATATTATTAAAATCTTTAGAAGAATCAAATTGGTTTAATCCAATTGAAAGAGAAAACATTGGAAATCTTTTAAATGAACGCCAAATAATACGTTCAACAAGACAAGAGTATGCACAGGATGGAAAACAAGATCAAACTACATCAATACCTCCTTTATTATTTGCTGGTATTATTCTAGAAGGAGGAGTTGTATCTTACGATTCTAATATTATTACGGGTGGTTATGGAGCAAGATATTTTGGAGCAGGTGCTTCTGCTGAATATAGGCAAGATAGAATAACAGTTTATTTACGAGCGGTTTCAACATCAAGCGGAAGAATATTAAAAAATGTATATGTTTCTAAAACTATATTGTCGCAAGGTATTTCAGCTAATTTGTTTAGATATGTGAATGTTAAAAGACTGTTAGAAGTTGAAACTGGAGTTACAAAAAATGAACCAACACAACTAGCAATTAAAGAAGCAATTGATAAAGCTGTTGAGCTTTTAATAATTGAAGGAATTGTGGATGGAATATGGATTCCTGCTGGAGGAGATGCTGTTGTTGAATTTGTAAAAAATCAATATGAACAAGAAAAAGAAGAAGCTGAATCAACAGCACTTTATGATAGAAAATTAGAAGATAGAAGGGGGAAAGTAGCAATAAATATTGAAGGTGCTGCAATAATTCCTAATAATGATTTTGGAGATGCCACTGAAAAATTAGGAGTAAATGGATCCGTAAAATTTTATTTTAAGAAACCAGGATTTAATATAAATTTTGGAGCAAGTTATTTTGAACTAGAAAATAAAAATAGTTTTAAAGATCAGTTCCTTTCATTAGATATTAATATGGGATATGATATATTGCCATATGATAAGTTAACACCTTTTGTATATGCAGGTGTTGGTGCCGTTTCTAATAATAAAACGATAAACTATTTCGGTTCTTTAAAATTGCAGTTTGGAGGAGGAATAGAGTATTTACCTATGAATAATTTAGGAATTAAACTTTTTGCTGAGCAAAATATGCTTTTTGCAGATGATATGGATCGCTTGGTTCAAGGAAAATGGAATGACTTCTATTATAAAGTTGGATTAGGATTAAATTTTTATTTTGGTAAGCCATATAATAGTGTGAAATCTGTAATGTTTGAATAAAAAAAGATAATTATGAAAAAAAATATAAATATTATACTAATC
>NZ_CALAEQ010000211.1 GCF_937891065.1 uncultured Lutibacter sp.
TCTATTAATTCTTGTCTTTCTTTATCTTCCATAATTAATTAACTAATGCTAACATCGTCTATATTTAATTTTTTAACTACATTACCGCTTTCATTAATGTACCAATCAATAAAGTTTTTGCCGTCCATGGTGTAGTTATCATTTTTATCTAAGTATGCTTTTTGTAGTTTATAGGTACTTAAAAAGTCTTCCAGTTGTTTTTTCATTTGTATCTATTTATTCGTTAAAAATCTAAACATAGTCTTTGGCATTAGCAGTAATACTACTTTCGTTTAAGTTCAAACTTTTCTTTTAATTCATTATATACTTTTTCGCCATCTAAATACATATCACCGCTTTTTGTTTGCTTAAACTTCCAAGCCAATATTCCAAACAAGTCATCCCAAACCATATATTTTTTATGTTCCGTACTAACACTTGGTATAGTGCATTGCTCGGTTTCTATGTTTTTAATTTCTTTACCACAATCAAAACACTCGTATTCTGTTTCGCTTATTGGCTTTTGCATACTTGGCTGCACACAATCGCAATAAAACGTACCCTTCGGCACAATAACACTATCTATAGGTAATGATTGCCCTTTGTTCACTTTCTTTTGCAAGGTTTCTATTTGTCTATTAAGCTTGTTTAATAGGTTGTTTATTTCTGTGTAGGTCATTGCTTTTAATAAGTCAATTTCCAGCTTTTCTTTAAACTTTCTCATAATTTATCTGTATTTAGTCGGGCAAAAAATACCCATAGATTTAACATTAGCAACCATTAGCCCACCAAGTTTCGCATTTCTTGCAAGCGTAAGAGTTTTCGGTAAGTGTTGTTTTATCTCCTTTAGTTCCACATTTTGGGCAAACGGAATTGCTAACAACACCTATATTTAATTGCTTCTTATCTGTTTGTTTTCTAAGGTTTCTAATTAATAATTTACTATTTTCTTTTCTCATTGTTTCTGTTTTTAAATTCGCAACTAACCACACCCAAACCGTTACTCAAACAAATTAGCATAGTTAGGCATACTTCTGTCATTTTTTTACTGCCGGAAATCAGTCGTTCTGATAAACCGGATATTTGCTATGACGGCCACAACTCTCCCTCAAACTGTCCAACTTAAATATCTGTACAGTCTTTACATAAATAGTCGTACTATCTTCAGATCTTATACTGTCCTGGAATCTGCTTTTCAACGAAAGTTCGGTATTATATATTTCAAGCCTACTAACATAAGCTCCCATAAAAACAATAACACAAAACATTAATATCCCTAAATTCTTCATAACATTATTTTTTAATCGATTTTCCGGAAGTATCTCCATAAAACTTACTAGCCACCCTAATCATATCAGTATATACAATATCCTCATAACCATCTACACTAACATCAGCCCTACCCTTTATAATCCTATCACCAATACCTATACCAACACCCCTTACAATAACCAATACCCTAAACTCATTAATATCAGAACCACCATCTCCAAAACCCTCAAATACCCTCTCCTTCAAGTCATAAGACTCAATCCGGCCACAATCAACCAACCCTTCCATATAACACTCAAATTCTTGCTTCTTCATATACATTTATTTATTAATTAATTTAAGTGCTTCAAACAACCCTCTCTCTAATACTTCTTCGTAGGTTTTAAATACTTCATTAGTATTAAATAAATCTTTATAGTCATTCATTTGAATAATATGAAACCCTCTGAAGCACATCGTTTCCAAATTATCAAATATATCTACACTTAATTCTATGTGTAAATTATGTGTGTCCCTCAACCATTTTTGTAATTTACACATCCAAATATAATAATCATAGTCGGATACATTTTTAAATTCCAAACTAGGTACTAGGTTAAATCCTTTTTTAATTGCTAGTTTTCTTAAGTTATATTGTTTTGTTAAGTCCATTTTGTATAGTTTTTATTATTAATAACCACTCCTCAACAGAAGCATTTCCTCTACCGCAATTAGCAGCATAACATGAAAGAACTACATTCTTTTTAGTGTATCCTTTAGTGCAATCTAGTCTATCAATTGTAACCTTTAAGGGGTTTCTTGTATTTTTACCCTTTTTAGATTCTATTTGAAGGTCTACATTAAACCAGTAACATTTACCTTCTTGTTTAATCCATAGCTCTTCAATAAACTTTAAATCTATATCATTATCTTTATATTTTCTTTTACCTCTACCTATTGTGTTTGAAACTAAGTATAATAACTCATTTTCTTTCTTATATTTAGCTGTGCTTTTAGCATGAGCATCTCTTCTTTTTTCAAACTCCTCTGGAGATAACCAAACTTCACCATTTGTTTCCTTGTAGTAAGGATGGTGATATTGGTAGAATATTAAGTTTTTAATTGGATGTTTATCACCCCTTTTTAATTTATTCATAATTATATCATTTCTAATGCACTAATTTCTGCATTTTAATCCCTCTTCCTAACTATAATAGCCTCCATATCCATAGCACTCAATATCCTATCTATCTTTCCATCACCCATCTCTGTCCTATTACCATTCAACCACTTATACAATGTACCCCTGCTAATCTTTGAATCACTACTCAATTTACTCATATTTACTTTTGAGCCTTTCTTTAATTCTAACCTTATTTGTTCCTTTATAGTCATTATTCTCGAATTTTACACACAATACGGTGTTTTTACGGTATGTGTTGTTTACAATATTACACAACTTATATGTTACAATCCAAATATTTATCCAACTTTCTTTTAAATCATATATATAATATATACCGTATATACCATCACAACCCCACCCATTACTAGCTCAACCAACCATAAAAATAATCCAAAAAAAATTTGCAGAAAATTTTAGGAGTGGGGCTATTGGGGGGATTGGGGGGGTGCGTTCGTCAGAGGAAAACCGTTTTATATGTTGGTAGTGGGGTGTTTACTGGTGGGGCCTCTGTAGTTGCTGTCTTTACGTTTGTTCTATTTTTATGCATAAATAGAACTGTTTACCCCTAAATGGTTGACGTTTAATTAATTGCGTGTTGTTTAATTATTCCTTTCCTCTAAATTATCAGGCAAAACAATTTAATTTATCAATCATGTAATATCAAATTTAATTGCTTGTCCTTCGCTGTGCGATAGCCCCAAACGATTCTATCCTCCTGTTTTCTTTGCCTTGTATTAACGCTTGTATTCATTTGTATTAATAGCTTCGTTTATATCCTGGTGTAATATGTTGGCTGTTGTTGTGGTGCTTGTGCTTGTTCCCTTTGATATGTTTGCTGCTTGTATTCGCTTGTTGTTTTTACTGGTTCTATTGTTTGTATTGTTAATCACTTCATTTAATAGGTTAGTTACTTTGGTTGTTTGTCTTATTGTATTACTAGTAAGTTTCTTATTATGTAATACCGGACATTCAATAACCTTTTGTAGTTGGTCCTTTGTTTAGTTCCATGTTAATTGTTTACCTGGTTTATATATTCTTTTACTTCATCCTTACTTGTTCTTTTATCTACTGCCGAAAATTCACCGTTTAAATAAACTCGTTTTAACATCCTTTCTTTTTTCAATAGCTCCATTATATTAACTTAACTTTAAACCCTCTTAAATCCTTTTATTTGCTTATTGTCGTTCATTTCTTTGCTTGTTTATCTGTTAAATTTACCTAGTAATTAAGTCATTTTACCCTATTTCGTACGATTTAGGGCTTTTAATCTTGTTACCTTTTTAAAATTATTCTCCTTGATACTCAACTATTTAGCCATTAATCTTAAATCTTTTTTATCTTTTTTGTTGTGGGAATGGTTTCAATTGTGTTATTTTACATTGTCAACTAATTATAACGACAACAAACATTTATTAATTAAAACTTTACAGCCATGAAACGAAGTACTAAAATAATTCAAGATATTGAAGATTACTTTAATACAACTAATTTTAAGGATATAGTATTAAAAAATGAATCGTTAATAAATAAAGATGTTTTTACAATAGACGATATAAAAATTAAAAACGGCTTTATATTAGCCCCTACAGGTCAGAACGTTCTAATACATTACTGGAATAAAGAATACTACTTTACATTATATGGTTCTGATTGGGATAATTTTAAATCATACACACACGTAAAAACTAAAAACGATTTAAAACCTATATTTTTAGAGGCTTTAAATAACGGAGCTAATTTATCATATTGCGACCCAATGAAAATAAACTTATATTTTAATAAATAAACTATTAATAACTTAAATTAAACGCCATGAAAACAAGAGAATTTAAATTTAAAACTGTTAGCTACTCAGATGAGTTAATAAGTCAAATGAAAAAAGGATGTGAATACGAAGCACAAGCTATTGACTTCTTAAAAGAAACTAAAACAAATCTATTGATTCAATTTAGTCATAAGGGTAAACACTTCTTTACAGATAAAGAGAAAAGAAATATATTCATTGTAACATTAGAAAACAATAAACACGAATATACTTTTAACTTTGGGGATTCAATCCATAACACAGAAAAAGGAACAACTCCGAAAGCTTATGATGTTTTAGCCTGTTTAACTACTTATGAAGTTGAGGATTTTGCAGATTTTTGTATGGAATTTGGCTATGACTTGAATACAGCTAAAGAAATTAGAGAAGCTCAAAAAACACATTTAGCGGTTCAAGAAGAAAGTAGAGAGATAAAAAGACTTTTTAATTCTAGTGAATTAGACTTATTGAGTGAGATTCAATAATATATAATACCGGAAACTCAAATAATAGTTAACTGATGAGTCCTAAAGGACGAAACAAAGAGACTTAAAACCTCTCTTTG
>NZ_CALAEQ010000212.1 GCF_937891065.1 uncultured Lutibacter sp.
AGTTACTGCTGATGAATTACATCAATATTGTATAGATTATGAAAAAGCAATTGATGAAAGTGGTGGAATTGACTTGCAATTATTAGGTATAGGTAGAACTGGACATATTGGATTTAATGAACCTGGCTCACATTTTAATTCAGAAACCAGAAGTATTATTTTAGATTATATTACAAAATCTGATGCGGCTCCTTCGTTTTTAGGTATTGATAATGTGCCTAAAAAGGCCATTACAATGGGTATAAAAACTGTTAGAAAAGCAAAAAGAATTATTTTATTAGCTTGGGGACAAAACAAATCTTCAATTGTTAAAAAGACTATTGAAGGTGAAATTTCGTCTAAAGTACCAGCAACTTATTTACAACATCACAATAACACAACATTTATTCTTGATATTGAAGCAGCTTCAGAGCTAACAAGAATAAACACACCTTGGTTGGTGGGACCTTGTGTGTGGGATGAAAAATTGAGTAGTAAAGCAATTATTTGGTTATGTCAAAAAACAGGAAAATCAATTTTAAAATTAATTGATGAAGATTATAATGACAATGGAATGTCTAGTTTATTAGTAGAAGTTGGTTCGTCATACAATTTAAATATTAAAATGTTTAATAAAGTTCAGCATACAATAACAGGTTGGCCAGGAGGTAAACCTAATGCTGATGATACTTCTAGACCTGAAAGAGCAAATCCAATTAAAAAAAGAGTCTTAATTTTTAGTCCACATCCTGATGATGATGTAATTTCAATGGGTGGTACTTTTGATAGATTGGTTAGTCAAGGACATGAAGTGCATATTGCATATCAAACTTCAGGAAATATAGCAGTTTCAGACTATGAAGCTTTAAAATTCGCGGAAGTTTCAAAAATAATGAAATGTAGCATAGATGATAGTTTTATTTCTGGAATTATTGATCAAATAAAAACGAAGAAAGACAATGCAATTGATAGTGTTGAGGTTAGGAAATTAAAAGGAGTAATAAGGCAGATGGAGTCATTAGCAGCAACCCGATATTTAGGAGTTCCTGATGAGAATGTTCATTTTTTAAATTTACCATTTTATGAAACGGGTAGTATTAAGAAAAATCCACTAGGAGACGAAGATGTTGCGATAATGTGTGATATAATTGAGAAAATTAAACCACATCAAATTTATGCAGCAGGTGATTTGGCCGATCCGCATGGAACACATAGAGTTAGTTTAAATTCCTTGTTTGAAGCATTAAAAATTTTAAAACCAAAGCCATTTATGAATGATTGTTGGTTGTGGCTATACAGAGGAGCTTGGCAAGAATGGGATATTCATGAAATTGATATGGTAGTCCCAATGAGTCCAGATCAGGTATTGAAAAAACGAAAAGCAATTTTCTTTCATCAATCTCAAAAAGATGGTGTTATGTTTCAAGGCAATGATATAAGAGAGTTTTGGATGCGTGCCGAGGATAGAAATACCAAAACTGCTAAGAAATATAATAATTTAGGATTAGCCGATTATGCTGCAATGGAAGCATTTGTAAGATGGCATTATTAATTTGATAACTCAATTTTTTGCTAAATAAAAGTTGTATTATTGTAATAATAATACTTTTTATAATTGAAATTGATTAAAAAAATATTCTTAACCCTGTTATTTTTGGCTTCTGTACTTTTAGAAGCACAAGAATTACCACCTATTGAAAATTTTTCACCTCAACTATATGGTGCTGAAAACCAGAATTGGTCTATTTCTCAGGGAAATGAAATGTATATATATGTTGCTAATAACAGTGGTTTATTAGAATTTAATGGTGCCAAATGGAAATTATATCCATCTCCTAATAATACATCAATAAGAACAGTTAATGTTATTGGGAATAAAATATATACAGGTTGTTTTAGAGAGTTTGGTTTCTGGGAGAGAAATGAAATGGGTAATTTGGAATATTACTCGTTAATTCATGAATTAAATGAACCGCTTCTTGAAGATGAACATATTTGGAATATAATTTCATTTGATAAATGGATATTGTTTCAATCCTTACATCGTATATATATTTATAATACTGAAGAAAAATCATTTAGCATCATAAAATCGGAAACCCATTTGCCGAAAGTTTTTAAAGTTGATGATAGTATTTATTTTCAAAAATTTGAACAAGGAATTTTTAAAATTGAAAACGGAAAGCCGATATTAATATCAGACAATCCCATATTGAAAGACAATATTTTAGTCAATATTTTTTCAATAGATAAAAAAGTTTTATTTCAAACTCAAGAAAAAGGATTTTATTTTTTGGAGGGTAAAAGCCTTTTAAAATGGGATATTCCAGCAAATAAAATAATCTCATCTGTTAGCGTATTTAGTAGTTTAAGATTAAGAAATGGAAATTTTGTATTAGGAACAATCAGAAATGGTATCTATCAATTGAATGAAAAAGGTGAAATAATTCTCCAAATAAGTCAAAAAGAAGGACTAAGTAACAATACCATTTTATCAATGTTTGAAGATAAAGAGCAAAATCTGTGGCTTGGATTAGACAATGGTATAAGTATGGTTAACTTCAATTCTCCATTTAGTGTTTTTAATGATTTAGATGGGAAATTAGGCTCAGTTTATGCAGCAATAAAATTTAATAACAATTTATACATAGGAACCAATCAAGGGCTATTTTACAAAAAAAGTAATTCTGATGATTTTCAATTTATAGAGGGAACCTTTGGGCAAGTGTGGTGTTTAAAAGTTTTCGACAACACGTTATTTTGTGGACATAATTTAGGGACTTTTGTTGTTGATGACACTAATAAAGCAAACTTAATTGCTAATGCAATGGGTACATGGGATATTTTACCAATAAAAAACAACAATAATTTGTTATTACAAGGGCATTATAATGGCTTAAATGTTATTGAAAAAATAAATAATAAATGGAAATTCAGAAATAAAATTGAAGGTTTTGATATTTCAAGTAGGTATTTTGGGTTTGATTCGGATTTGAATATTTTTGTAAGTCATGAATGGAAGGGCGTTTTTAAACTTCAGATTAATAATGATTTTACCAAAATACTCGATTATACAATTGAAGAAAGTGTACAAAAAGAACCAGTAGCAAGTTTAATTACATATGATAGTCAATTGTTATATACTTCTGAAAAAGGTATCTACAAATATGAAGAGCTTCAGAAAAGGTTTTTGAAGGATTCTTTATTAAGTTTAAATTTTTTCGCACACGATGACTATGTTTCTGGAAAATTAATTGCAGACAATAAAGAAAATACCTTATGGGGTTTTACCGATAAAAATATTGTTTATTTCAAGCCGGCAAAATTGAACAATGATTTAATTATTACTAAAATATCTTTGCCAGCCTCATTAAGAAAATTTATTTTAGGTTATGAAAATATTACACACTTAAATGACCAAATTTATTTATTGGGATCTTCAAAAGGTTATATTCTGTTAGATTTAAATAAATTAGTTGAGAAAGATTATGAGATTACCATCAATTCAATTGAAAAAAGTATCATAAATAATGAAAAGGAATTTATTAATGTAAAAACAAGCAGCGAATTTAAATATGAGGAAAACAACTTGTATTTAAATTATAGTGTACCTGAGTTTGATAAATTTGACCAAGTAAATTACCAATATCAACTAAAGGGAATATATGATGAATGGAGTGGTTGGTCAGAAAATTCTGAAATATCATTTAAAAACCTCCCTTGGGGTGATTATACATTTAATGTTAGAGCTAAAATTGGTAGTGAATTATCAAAGAATACAGCTACATTTTCATTTACAATAAAAAGACCTTTGGCTTTATCAAACCAAATGTTGTTTATTTATTTAATTTTATTAGGTGTATTATTATTTACTATTCATTTATTTTATAAACGTTATTATAATAAGCAAAAGCAAAAGCTAGTTGAAAAAAAGCAACGTGTATTTGCCATAGCTCAATTAGAAAATGAGCAGGAAATTATGAAATTAAAAAATGAAAAATTACAAAATGATATTCAAAGTAAATCAAGAGAATTAGGTACTTCAACAATGAGTATTATTAAAAAGAATGAAATTTTAAATACTATTAAAGAAGAACTAACGGCAATTAAAGATGAAAGTCACGTGAAACCAGTTCTTAAAATTATAAATAAAAATCTTTCTAACACTAATGATTGGGAACTATTTAAAGAAGCTTTTAATAATGCAGATAGGAATTTTATAAAAAAGATAAAAAATCTTCACGCTTCTTTAACTCCAAACGATTTAAGATTGTGTGCTTATTTGCGACTAAACTTGTCATCTAAAGAAATAGCCCCATTATTAAATATTTCACCGCGAAGTGTAGAGATAAAACGATACAGATTGCGTAAAAAAATGGAATTGGCTCACGAAATGAGCCTTGTGGAATATATTTTAGAAATATAATTTTAAAATTTAATTTAACCTTAACATTTTTACATTTTTTAATGTATTACAGCTATTAAATAGAAATTCTAACAACTATTTTTTCTTATTTATGCCCTATCTCGGTTTTAAATATGGCAATTTTATTGATTTAAATGGTTAATTTATGATATTAATTAGAAGTCAAAATTGAACACATAAAAAAAACTAAGAATTATCTAAATCTATTAAATATTCAACTAAATTTTGTGTTCTTTTTAGGTTTAATTTTTTTCTTAATCTATATCTAGCAAGTTCTACTCCACGTGATGTAATATTTAACATTTTAGAGATTTCTTTAGAACTCATATTCATTCTTAAAAATGCGGCTAGTTTAATTTCTCGAGGAGACAGTTTTATGTTATTATCAGAGAGTTTTTTTAAATAATTACCGTGAACCTGATCAAAATGGTATGCGAATTGATCCCATGAATCATTGTTCGAAAGCTCTTTATCAATAGTTTTAATTATGTTCTTCAATTCTTTTTTTGAATCAATCTGATCAAGAGATGAAATAATTTTATTTTGAACATCCTGAATAAAATCATTGTTTTTAACCAAATGCATAGTGATTGTTGTCAGCTGATCATTTTTAAGGTTAATTTCTGATTTAAGTTTTTCATTCTCTAATTTATTAATTTCTTTATCTTTTATTTTTATTTCTTCGTCTTTATTCTTGTAGATAATAGATTTTTCTTTTCTATATTTTTTTTGCTGAATAAGGGGAATCAATGTTAAAGAAATGATCGTTATAATTAAATAACACATTTTAGCCCAGTTTGAAAAATACCAAGGTGTTAAAACTTCAAAAGAGAAGGTTGAGATATTGCTTTCTAATTCGTAAATATTCTGAGCTTTTATTTCTAAGGTATATTCTCCAAAAGGTAAATGGGTAAATTCTTTTTCACCTGAGCTTGACCATTTAGACCAATTTTCATCTAGTGGTAAAAGTCTATAGCTGTATTTTAAATCTTTAAATCCATCAAAATAAGGCGCTGCATAGTGAAATTTTATTGAGCTTGTCTCAGTAATTTCAATGTTGTCTACATAAGAAGGATTGTACGTGTTAATGGAATCAGTTGAAGATTGTGTTTCAACTTTTCTAAGTAATACTTGAAAGTTTTTATTTATGTATAGCTTTTTATTAGGAGTATAATTAATAAAGCCTTCTTTAGCTCCAATAAGGACATTGTTTTTATCAAGTATTGAGATATTTGCTAAATCATCGCTTATAAATTTATTGATATGTTTAAAAATATGGATTTTATTTTCAAAAGTACCAAAACCTTTTTGAATTAAATTTCCGAATTTTTTATTCTGAATATAATAAATAGAATTATTCCTATTGGAAATCATGGTACTTACATATTCTGTTCCAAGCCATTTGTTGAAATATTTATTTGGACTAAAAGTATGAGAGTTTAAATTAAAATCGTAAATACCTTTTTCTGTTGTAAAAACTAAGTTATCATTCAATGAATAAACATCTATCATGATATTAGATGGTAGACCATCATTTTTTCCAAATTTCTGTATCTTTTTTTGAATATTCAAGTTTGAATTAAATTCAATTCTAAAAGCACCTTTAGAAACATGTGTCATCCATAGTGTTGAATCATTTTCAAATTCCATAATCCTTGAAGATTGTTCTTCTAATGCTTCAACTCTTTGAATTGTTGACCAGTTATTAATTTCATTATTAAAAAGTGAAATTCCTCTATAGTCACCGCCAACTATAAGGTTTGGTATTTTGGTATTCATAAATTTCCAACTTCCAATATCTTGAATTTGAGTTAGATTTTCGCCCTTTAATTCAAAGGCACCACGATCGTGGTTCAAAATAAGTTTATTTTCAACCTCAGAGAAATTGTAAACTTGCCCTTCGCTCTCCGCTATTATTTTAAAAGGGTAGCCCTCTAAAAGATGCTGTTCCTTTTTTTGAATGAATGCACCAGTGTTAGTTCCAAGATATATTTCATTGTTAAATCTTATAGCAGCATATCCGGTGCCTTCAACACCAACTTCTTCATTGATTAATGAAAATGGTAAGTTTATTTTTAGGTAATCAATTCCATTGTTTAAACCAACCCATAAATTGTGAAAGTCATCTTCATATAGAGATTTTACAGTTCTATCGGATAGACCTTCTTTTTTGGTTAAATGATTTTTAAGAATGAGGTTCGAATTAAAAATAAAAATTCCATTACTTTGGGTGCCAATAACGTATTCGCCAGAGTTTAATTTTATAGCGTCATTAACTGTTCCAAGGTTTACGTTAAGGTCAATAAGAGTGTAACCGCTATCATTTAGCAAATGCATTTCTCCTTCCCTTGTTAAGCAGTAATATCCGTTGTTATTGGGTAAAATTGCAATAATATCATATTCAATTTCAGTTCCTTTAATATGTATAAATTCATTATTTATAATTTCATAGAGGCCTTTTTCATAAAATTGAGCAAAGAACCTATTTTCAACATTAAATGCAAAACGTAAATAACCAGGTAAAGTCATGGCCTTTAAATTGTTGTCTTCAAAAATAAATAATTCACTTTCTGTATTAAATATTATTTTTCCGTCAAATTCGAGGACTTTCCAAGTTTCGGCAATATCTTGTTTGTCATTTGGTAAATATTTTAAAAGAGATGTAAAGATTAAGTCATTTTTTGTTTTGGTGAAATATCCAATTTGCCCCTGACCTCCAACAAAAATTCTATCTTGACTATCTACTTTTAGAGCTCTTAATCTTGTAGAAAATGGTACCTCATATTTATTCCATTCTCTTCCATCAAATTCTAAAAGCCCCTCATTATTCGCAATGTATAAAATACCTTCACTGGTCTGGTCAAAAGCCCAATTTTGAATACCTCCTTTGTAATCGTTAGAATCAAAATGCTCTTTTAAAGGAGTATTTCTTATAACAGAAGGTTTCATATTTTGTGAATTTACCTCTTGAAATAGGAATAGTAAAAAAAATATAATGCGTAATATGTTTTTCATTTTTGATGAAATAATAATTTTTTGTGAAATTAGTAAAAATATTGAAAATAAAGGGATTATAAGTATATTTAATCTTTAAATGAAAGTTTTTGATGAGTTATAAAAATTTATATAGTGAGTTTTTAATGTATTGAAATTTTAATATTATTCAGAAATTTTATGTTCTTTTGTATGATTACTCGGCTTGGATATTTTTTGATAAATGTAAGATGTAGATTTTTTTTATTAATAAATGATAGCTATTTTTAAATTATACAAATTTTCGACAATTATGAAACATTTATACTTTAATATGAAAATTAAAATATTTCTAATAACCTTAATATTTGGAACTATAATTAGTTGGGGTCAAGGGCTTAAAACGGAAGGGCAGAAAATCATAAATTCTCAAGGAGAAGAAGTTCTGCTTAGAGGTATGGGCTTAGGTGGTTGGATGTTGATGGAAGGTTACATGATGCAATCAAGTGAAGTTGCAGACACACAACATGAGTTTAGAAATAGACTTGTTGATTTAATTGGGGAAGATATAACAGACGAGTTTTTTGATACTTGGTTATCAAATCATGTTACTAAAAAAGATATTGATTCTTTAGAAAAATGGGGTTTTAATAGTGTTCGTCTTCCAATGCACTACAACTTATTTACGCTTCCAATAGAAGATGAGCCTGTTACTGGTGAAAATACTTGGTTAAATAAAGGTTTTACAATGGTTGATAATTTATTGGATTGGTGTGAATCAAACAATATGTATTTAATTTTAGATTTGCATGCAGCTCCAGGCGGTCAAGGTACAAATGCTGCAATTTCTGATTATGATGATACCAAACCATCTTTATGGCAAAGTCAGGAAAATAAGAATAAAACGGTTGCTTTATGGAGAAAGTTAGCTGAAAGATATAAAGATGAACCTTGGATAGGTGGTTATGATTTATTAAACGAAGTTAATGGCGACCACGTAACTGGTCCTCAATTAAAACAGTTTTATATAGAAATTACCAATGCTATTCGCGAAGTAGATACAAATCATATACTGTTTATTGAAGGACATGATTGGGCTAATAACTTTACAGGTCTTACTCCAACTTGGGA
The DNA here is from genome assembly GCF_937891065.1 of uncultured Lutibacter sp. Taxonomy (GTDB): domain Bacteria; phylum Bacteroidota; class Bacteroidia; order Flavobacteriales; family Flavobacteriaceae; genus Lutibacter. The sequence continues at coordinate 8,510 of NZ_CALAEQ010000212.1, forward strand.
TGACAATATGGTCTATAGTTTTCATAAATATTGGAGTAAAAATGATGTAGGTTCCATACAGTGGGTTCTAGATTTACGTGAACAGCATAATGTACCATTATGGATGGGTGAAGCTGGGGAAAATTCAAATGTGTGGTTTACAGAAGCGATAACCCTTTTTGAAGATAACAATATAGGTTGGTCTTGGTGGCCAATGAAAAGAGTAGAAACCATTGTTGGCCCATATTCAATAGAATTTACGGATGGATATAAAAACATTCTTGAGTATTGGAAAGGAAATGCATCAAAGCCTTCAGTAAATGATGCTTTTGTAGCAATTATGGAATTGGCTAACAATACCAATAGTACAAATTGCGATCATCAAAAAGATGTACCTGACGCTATGATAAGACAGGTTGCAACGGATGCATCTATTCCTTATAGTACCCATACAATTCCAGGAGTAGTTTATATGTCTGATTTTGATTTAGGTAAAAATGGATTAGCATATTATGATCAAGACTTTGCAAATTATAGCCTATCAACAGGTTCTTTTCAAGCTTGGAATGATGGGTGGGTATATAGAAATGATGCTGTAGATATTCAAAAGAGTAACGATAATGTGAATAACAATGGATATCATATTGGATTTGTAAAAAAAGACGAATGGATGAACTATACTGTTGCAATAAATGAAACAGGAAAGTATAAAGCAGGTGTCCGTTTAGCAGCGCAAAGTAATGGTGGAGAATTTCACTTAGCTATTGACGGTGAAGAAGTAACAACAACTCAAACTGTAAATGCTACAGGAGGTTGGGAAACTTTTGACACTTTTGAGGTAATTGATATATTATTAGAACAAGGAACCCATGTATTAACTTTTAGATTTGATTCTGAAGGTGAATTTAACCTAAGTAGTATAGAGTTTACTAAAACAGGAGAAATTTCATCTGTAGATTTTAATGCTTTAAATGGACATACGGTTACTGCAAATTCAATAGAACTAGTAGTAAATCAATCGCTGTTAGAGTCTTCATTAAGCAATTCTAAAGACCTATTTGAACTAGTGGTTAATGGAATTGAAGAATCTATTGCTTCTATTTCGTTTGATTCAAATAATAATAGAAGTATTGTTATTAATACGGACAAAACTTTAGTTTATACTGATAATATTGAAGTGAGTTATAATGGAACAATAATAAATTCTGAAGGTGGAAAAACTTTAGAACCATTTTCAAATTTAGAAATTAGAAATACACTTACACCATTATTTATTATTCCGGGTACAATAGAAGTTGAAGATTATGTTGATATGGAAGGTTTAGGAGTTGAGACCACTGAAGATGATGGAGGAGGTCATAATATAGGTTATACGGATGCTGGAGATTATGCAGATTATATTATTTATTCAGGTTCATCTAGTAATTATAATGTTGATTTTAGATTTGCAGGATTTGATGCAGGAGAAATAGGATTGTATTTGGTTGATGAATCATCAAATGAATCAGAATTAGTTAAAATAACAACTCCACAAACTGGTGGTTGGCAAACATGGCAAACAGTTTCAGGAACTGTAAATATTCCTCAAGGTATTCATAGGCTTCGCTTAAAAATTCTGGCAGGTGGATTTAATATGAATTGGATGAAATTTGAAGAATTAGTAGGAAATGACGATAGTGATGGGGATGGAATTTTAAATGAGAATGATGATTGTCCAAATACTGACGCAGGAGCAACAGTAGATAGTAATGGTTGTGCAATATTTACCTTACCAATTGATAATTTTACAATTGGAGCTTATGGTGAAAGTTGTCCAGGTAAAGAAAATGGAAAGATTGAAGTCGCGACTCAGGAAGCGCATAATTATAAAATGACATTGATAGGTGGTGGTTTATCAATCTCTAGATTTTTTACAGTTGGAATAACCTTAGGAGGAATAACACCTGGAACATATGATGTGTGTATCACAGTTGATGGCGAAGAATTTGAACAATGCTTTACATTAGAGATAGCAGAAGGATTTGAATTTTCAGGAAAATCAAGTGTGAGTGGGAAAAAGGCTTTAATAGAAATAGAAAAAGGGACAGCACCATTTATAGTTTTTATTAATGGGAATGAAGTTTTAGAAACAATGTTTAATAATTTTGAAATTGATGTTAATCACGGAGATTTATTAGAAGTTAAAACATCCATTGCCTGTGAAGGTAAATTAGAAAGTAAAATCGACTTATTTAAAACAATTACAAGCTATCCAAACCCTTCAGAAGGTGAATTTATGATTGCTATTCCTAGTGATATTAGAACGGTAGAAGCTGAAGTTTATAATGTTTTTGGTCAATTGGTTAAAAAGGGTGACTATGATGTTAATTCAGGTAAAATTTTAATGAATTTGTCAAATAATCCAAACGGTATTTATCTGATGAAGTTGTATTTAGATGAGCCTGTTACATTAAAGTTAATTAAAGAATAAAAAGTTTATAAAATGAAAAATTTAATATATCTATTAGTAATAAGTTTTAGTTTATTGTCTTGTGGCGGATCAGGAGGAGATGATGTTAGTCCGCCAGATCCAGAACCAACAAATAATAAACCAACGAATCCCTCAAATATAAAACCAATTAATAATTTACTTTGTATTGATAATACCTTAACATTTGAATGGAATGCCTCTGAAGATTCTGATGGGGACGCTATAACATATCAACTACAAGTGGCTACCAACAATCAGTTTAACGAAAATTTACAAACATTAAATAATATTTCTTCAACAAGTACACAACTTTCATTAGAAAAAGGAGTCGCATATTATTGGAAGGTAAAAGCAGTAGATAGTAAAAATGCATCGAGTGATTATTCAAGTGTTTTTCAATTTTATACAGAAGGAGATGGGGAGTTAAATCACTTACCATTTTCACCCGCACTTGTTGGTCCAAATTTACATTCAATTGTTCAAACTATATCTACTATGCTTTCTTGGACTGCTAGTGATGTAGATAATAATCCTTTAGTTTACGATGTTTATTTAGACAACGTAAACCCACCAATTTCAAAAGTGTCTGAAAATCAATCTGAATTAACTTTTGAGGTTACTAATTTAAGTGCTTCAACAAATTATTATTGGAAAATTGTAGTAAAGGATAACCATGGAGGAATAACCAACGGTCAAGTTTGGAATTTTATAACCGATTAATATTTGTTAAAACAGCGCTATGAAAAAAGTAAATTACTATTTGTTAAGTTTTATGATAATAACAATGAGCATACTATCATGTAAAACGAAAGAAAAAGAAAAACAAGATTCAACTAAAGAAGTAACATCAGATGTTTGGAAAGTAGATTTTTTAGACAACTTTGATACTTTTAATCCAGAAAATTGGCAAGATCAAAGGATTTGGGTAAATAATGAAAAACAAAGTTATGTACCCAATGGAGAATTTGGAACACGTGAAGTAAGTAATGGTTCATTAAAAATAAAAGTGGTAAAGATTGATGAAAAACGCAGTAGTGACAACTTAGATAAGTTTGGGAAACAACAACCAGATACCGAGTATGTTGCTGGCCGTATCGTCTCAAAAAATAGAAAAGAATTTATCAAAGGTAAATGGACTGCAAAATTAAAATTGTCGAGTAGTGGTGAGGCAAGTATGTTTCCTGCTTGGTGGCTACTAGGAGCTCAAAATAATGAGTCTCCTGTGCAGGAAGAGGATGAAAATATTTGTTGGCCTCTAACAGGATCTGGTGAAATTGATATTTTCGAACATCATGGAGATGGAGATAAAGATCATTTTACAACAGGAGCTATTAAAAGCTTGGGAGAGTGTGATAAAGGAGATTGGTGGAGTTTACGTACAAATATTAAGACAACCTTAAATGAATATCACGAATACTCTGTAGAATGGGAAGGTAGTGACCTCGTTTATAGTCTCGATGGTAAGGAGGTATATCGTAATGTTGGAGAGGGAGATAAATATCCTGAGCCAATGTTTGCTATTTTAAATTTCGCCAAAATTACAGATTCACCAATGAAAGGCGAATGGGTTATGGAAGTAGATTGGGTAAAACACGAATATCGAAAATAACCATATTTGTTGTTATGTATTTTGATTTCCGATAGATAACTATTTTTTAAAACCTAAAATTTTATTCAAAATGCACAATGGGTTTTTTTAGAGTACCCGTGTAGGATTTAACAGCTATCATTATTTCAATTTGAAATGAAATTACAAATATATTACTGATAAGTAATAAAAATAAAAAATGAATAAGTCATATACCATATTTATAAGTTTATGGTTGTATTAGGAGGCTTCCTCTAGGTTTTGATAATGCTGTCATTTCTGGTGTTATTAATGGAATTACCGTATATTTAGGGATAGGTTAATCCGCTAACAGATTCTATATCATAAAATCAGCTTGAAACAACCGTGAATGTTAATTTAACGGCATCCACTAATTATTTTTAGAATGTTGTGGTAAAATATGATAAAGATGACCTGACCAAAGGACAAGTTTGGAGTTTTAAAACGGACTAACTTCACATAAACCTACCTCTATTCTTAATTTTTTTGTGCAATAATGGCAGTTTGATAATATGCTGGCTATAAGTTTTTCAATTAGATTTAAAAATAATTCGTTTAATACACAACTGAACTCATTCAATGTGATCACAAAAGTTTTATTAATTTTAAATTTAAAAGTGAATTTTATATTTAAATAGCTAAATTTACTAAATAATGCTATGTTGAGTATGTTTTAGAGAATTAATTTAACTTTACAGTATTAAAAAACACCTCAACATTACCTCAACATTAAGGTTACTATAAGGTTTTAGTTAAATTTTATTATATTTTATTATATTTTATTAGTTCCTTAACCCACTTCTAGTTTCCTTAGGTATTTCAGGATAAAGAATGCTAAATTACCTAATAAATATGCTAAATTATTTGTTAATTTTTAGATTGTATGTTTTTTGTATAGGTTGTTTTTAAGATTTCTTTAACTTTTAAGTATAATTTTATTGAAAATTAATTTAACTCAAATATATGAAGTCATTTATTTTATCAATTTTAATAAGTTTCGTAGGAATTATTTCCTACTCGCAAACTTATGAGATGAAAGGAGCCGTTACTGATGTTAGCGGAAATCCTTTACCAGGAGTTTCTGTTATTGTAAAAAACACAGTAAGAGGTACATCCTCAGATTTTGATGGGAATTTCACTATTCCCGAGATTCAAAAAGGAGAAACACTTGTGTTTTCTTATCTTGGTTTTACAGATAAAGAAATTGTAGTTAGTGATAACTCGTTTTTAAATGTAGAACTTAAAGAGAATACTCAAAGTTTAGATGAAGTTGTAGTTGTTGGTTATGGAACTCAAAAAAAGAGTGTTGTAACAGGAGCTATTTCAAGCGTAAAAGCGAAAGATCTTGAAGGTTTACCAGTAGAGCGAGTTGAACAAGCACTACAAGGTAGAGTATCAGGTGTAACTATTGCTGCTGATGCTGGTCAGCCAGGTTCATCTTCAACTGTAAGAATACGTGGTATTACAACTTTGGGTAATAATAACCCTTTATGGGTAATTGACGGTGTTGTTGTAGATGCAGGAGGTATTGGTTTTCTTAATCAGTCTGATATTGCTTCAATAGAAGTTTTAAAGGATGCGGCTTCCTTAGCTATTTATGGAGCAAGATCTGCAGGTGGTGTAATTTTAGTTACAACTAAAAAAGGTAAAATAGGAAAAATAAATGTTAGTTATACTGGTTTTGCTGGAGTTTCTTCTGCATCTAAAAAGCTTTCATTATTAAATGGAGCGGAATACGGAGCTGTATTAAATGAAGCATCAGTTGCTGATGGAGGTTCAGTATTATTTCCAAATGTTGCTGCTTTAGGTGTTGGAACAGATTGGCAAGATGTTATATTTAATGATAGTGCCATGAGAACTTCACATGAAATTAGTATTTCTGGAGGTAATGATGTATCTACATTTTATGCATCATTTGGACTTAGTGATCAAGAAGGGATTGTAATGTCTGAAGTTTCACAGTTCAACAGAAAAAATATTCGATTAAATTCAACTCATAAAATATCAGACATATTTAAGGTTGGTCAAACATTAGGATATGCTCACAAAAGATCAATGGGTATTGGCACAAACTCTGAATTTGGTGGACCTTTAAGTTCAGCAATAAATTTAGATCCTCTTACACCTGTTGTAGTTACAGATCCAGTTATAGCAAATGGAACTCCTTATAGCACTCAAAATGTATTTAGAGATGCAAATGGAAATCCTTATGGTATTTCTAATTGGGTTGGACAAGAAATGACAAATCCATTAGCTGATATACAAAGACAAATAGGAAACTATGGTTGGTCAGATGATATAGTAGCTAACGCTTTTATAGAAGTTACACCTATTGAAGGACTTGTTGTTAAATCTTCTTTAAGTGGTAAGTTATCTTATTGGGGTAATGAAGGTTTTACACCTGAATATTATTTATCTGCTACTAGTGTTAATACACAAAATAGATTATCAAGAAGTAGAGCTAAAGGGTTTGGTTGGAATTTAGAAAATACTGCTTCTTATACTAAAGAAATTGGCTTGCACGATTTTTCAGTGTTAGTAGGACAAGGTGTTTATATTGATGATGATTCAAGTGAAGTAGGTATCACATATTATAACTTACCAATAACTAGTAGAGAAGATGCAAGTTTCAACTTTCCGGTTACAGATGATCAAAAGGTTGGTTATAGTTGGACAGGAACTGAGCATAAAGTAACTTCATTATTTTCTAGAGTTAGTTATAACTATGATGAGAAGTATTTATTTACAGGAATTGTTCGTAGAGATGGTTCATCAAGATTTGGACAAAACAACAAATTTGGTGTTTTTCCATCATTTTCAGCAGGTTGGAATGTTACAAATGAAGATTTTTGGCCAGAAAATGATATTTTAAACAAGTTGAAAGTAAGAGGTGGATATGGAGTAACTGGTAATGATGCCATTGGTAATTTTGGTTATCTAGCCTTAATTGGTGGTGGAAGAAATTATACTTTTGGTTCAGATGGAGGTGTGATTACTTCTGGATTCAGTCCAAATGCACCAGATAATCCTGATTTAAAATGGGAAGAAACTTCACAAACTAATATTGGTTTTGAAGCAAGAGTATTCAATAATGTAAATGTTACGTTTGATTACTATATTAAAGAAACAACTGGTATTTTACAATACATTGATCTTCCAGGATATGTTGGTGCCTCAGGAAGCCCAATAGGAAATGTTGCTGATATGAAAAATACGGGTCTTGAATTGGAATTAGGCTATAAAAAAGATTTTGGAGAATTTAATTTTTCAGCAAGTGGAAATGTTTCATACCTAAAGAATGAAGTAACCTTTTTAGGAAATGGTAAAGAATTTATTTCTGGTGAGGCTGGATTTCAATCAATGGGAACAGTTACAAGAATCCAAGTAGGAGAATCAATTAATTCATTCTATGGGTATAGTACTAATGGTGTTTTCCAAAATGCAAATGAAGTAAGTTCTTATGTGAATGCTTCAGGAACACCAATTCAACCAGATGCAGTCCCTGGAGATTTTAAATGGGTTGATAGAGATGGTGATGGTACAATTACAGAAGAAGATAGAGGATTTATAGGTACTCCTTTACCAAAATACACATTTGGATTAACACTTAGCTTAAAATATAAAGCCTTTGATTTCATGATGTTTACTCAAGGAGTTGCAGGAAATAAAATTTTCCAAGGGTTAAGAAGGTTAGATGTAGCAAACGCTAATTACCAAACATCAATTTTAGATAGATGGACTGGAGAAGGAAGCACAAATAGCAACCCTAGATTAACAAATTCAGATCCTAATGGAAACACTAGTAGATTTTCAGATTATTATCTAGAAAAAGGAGATTTTATAAGGTTTAAAACAGTTCAGTTAGGGTATACATTACCTTCAGATTTAGTTAGTAAAATAGGGGCTCAAAAATTGAGGGTTTATGTTACAGGAGAAAATTTATTGACATTAACTGAATATACAGGATATGATCCTGAAATTGGTGGTAGTGTCATGGGAATTGATAAAGGATTCTATCCACAGGCTCGATCATTTATGTTTGGTCTTAATTTACAATTTTAATAAAAATGAAAAATATTATGAATATAAAAAAATATAAGTTTCCATTACTGGCGATAGCAGTATTGGTAACAGTTTTATCGTGTTCGGAAGATTATTTGGATGTTGAACCTAAAGGAACTTTCTTAACAGATAATTATTATTCGAATCAAGATGAAGCATTCGCAGGTCTTGTTGCTGCATATGATTATGTGAGAAAGAATTCTGGAGGATTTGAAAATAATGTAACTTTTATGAATGCCGGTTCTGATGATTTTTACGCAGGAGGAGGTAATTCATCGGATGGTATTGGAATACAAAATATTTCAAATTATGCATTAAATGCTATTGAAATGCCAGCTTCATTTTGGACTGATCATTTTAGAGGTGTTTATAGAGCTAATTTAATGATCCAAAAATTACCAGAAATCCCTATGGATGATGCGTTGAAAGCAAGGTTTATGGCTGAGTCTAAAGCGTTAAGAGGATATTACTACTTTATACTAGTTAGAATGTTCGAAAACGTTCCATTATTTACTGAGCCAGTAAATCCTTCTGAAATGTTTGACGTAGTTCAGGTGACTTCTGACGTTACGTATGCACAAATTGAAGCAGATTTATTAGAAGCAATACCTGGTTTACCTGGATCACTTCCTTCAAATGAATTTGGAAGATTAACTAAAGGAGCTGCACAAGCTATTTTAGGTAAGGTTTATTTAGAACAAGGAAAAGGCTCTTTAGCTGCAGCTCAATTTGCTGAAGTGAATGGTACACCTGGAGCTACTAGTCAGTATGGTTATAAATTATTAGATAATTTTGATGATTTATGGGTTATTGATAATAAGTTTAATTCAGAATCAATCTTTGAAATTTCTCATACAAATGAAAGTTTTGCAGGTTGGGGTAATGCATATAATGATGATGCCGAAGGAAATATGATATGCACAATGGTTGGTCCAAGAGGGTACGTAGATTTGGATATTAATGATAATGTTCCTGCATATTCATCAGGTTGGAGTTTTAATCCAATTTTACCAGGTTTATATGATTTAATGAAAAATGATCCTCGTTTTGAAGCTACAATTTTAGATTTAAAAACATTGGAGGAACAAGGTAAAGTATCATATCAAAAAGGGTATTTAAATACGGGATATTTCTTAAATAAATATGCTCCATTAGTATCAGAAGAACATACAGGTGCTGGAGATATGTGGTTAAACCATAGACAAGATAGTTATGCTATTAGATTGGCAGATACTTATTTACTAGAAGCAGAAGCTTTAGGAGGTTCTGGAGCAAGAGCACAAGCATTGTTAGATGCAGTTAGATCAAGAGTTGGTTTACCTTCTATTACAGTAAGTATGAGTGCTATTTTAGCAGAGAGAAGAATTGAATTGGCTGGAGAAGGTCATAGATGGTTCGATTTAAGAAGAAATGGGTTATTAGCAACAAATTTA
>NZ_CALAEQ010000213.1 GCF_937891065.1 uncultured Lutibacter sp.
CCATTATAAAATCAAAATCTAATTTGAAGTTATATCTAATAAAATAGGCAATAAATAATGTGAATAATACAATGACTACATCAAGAAATAGGATTAACCACTTTGAGGCATATTTTTTAGATATTTTATTTAAAAAAGCATCCATCAATAATTGAAATAATTCTTTATTATGGTTACTATTCTATTTAAATCATCGTTGTCTAAATTAGATCCACTTGGAAGGCAAATACCTCTTTGAAATAAATCATCAGATACTCCATTAACATAACTAACAGATTTTTTAAATAAAGGTTGCTGATGCATTGGTTTCCACGAAGGCTTAGTTTCAATATTATCCTGACTTAATAATTCAGAAATCTTGTTTTTTGAATTTTCTGAATCAACTAAAATGCAATTAAGCCATCTGTTTGAATAATAATCAAGAGGTTCTTCTTGAAACTGAATTTCAGGGATAGTACTTAGTTCTTTATGATAATAGTCAAAATTCTCTCTTCTTTTTGTTATTCTATCACCTAAACTATGAATTTGCCCTAAGCCAATAGATGCTACTATGTTTGACATTCTGTAATTATACCCAATTTTAGAATGCGTATAATCATTACCAGAATCAATGGCTTGAGTTGAAAGAAAAATAGCTTCGTTTTTATCCAATATGCTTCGGGTTATTAGGCATCCGCCACCAGAAGTTGTTATTATTTTATTTCCGTTAAAGGAAAAAATTGAATAGTCACCAAAAGTGCCACAAGGGATCTCTTTATATTTGCTACCCAAAGCCTCAGCACTATCTTCAATAACTTTTATGTTGTAATTTTTTGCGATTTTATGAATTTCTTCAACATTGTAAGGCATACCATATAAATTAACTACAATAATAGCTTTTGGTGCTTTACCAGTTTTCTTAATTCTATCAATTATACATTCCTCCAATAATTTTGGACACAAATTCCAGGTATTACTTTCGCTATCAATAAAAATAGGGATCGCTTTTTTGTATAAAACAGGGTTTACAGACGCAATAAAAGTTTTGCTCTGACAGATTACTTCATCGCCTTCTTGAATATTTGCAAGTTCTAAAGCTAAATGGATAGCTGCAGTACCTGAATTTAAGGCAACAACATGCGATCCTTTTCCAATGAATTCTTGAATTTTATTTTCAAATTCAGTAATGTTAGGTCCAACAGGAGCAATCCAATTTGAGGCAAAAGCTTCATTAATATATTTTAGTTCTAAACCAGTCATATGAGGTGGTGATAACCAAATTTTTTTTTTCATTTATTAATTATTCACTATAAAAATCATTGTTTTAAACTTAATAATCAAATAAATACGACAAAAAACCACTTTCTACGTTCTTTATTTTTTATAAGATAAAAATAATCTATTTAATCTAAGATAAATTGTATTTAGTCACTTTTTGCGAATATTGAAAAATAAATTTTATTACTTTTAACCAAAATAATATCAATGAAGAACAATCCTTTTAATGGAGCAATTTTCCAACGTATTTGGTTAAAACATTTTAACAATGGAAATACACCTATATCGTTTAATAGTTTAAAGCAAATAAAATTTTATAAACCTTCTAATTATCTTGCATATGTTAATGTGGGCAAGAACATTACAAACGGTAATTATTATTCAATTGCTGAAGGAGAAACCGATTTTAAAGGCAAAGTTTTCCTTATTTATGATGTGCCAAGTTATTTTGGAGTAAATACCGATGTGAAAAGTGCTATTAAATCTAAAAAAATTAATCAGTATAAAGGGTTTTCGTCTCAGCTTCAGGAATTTAGAACTTTCGATGATTTTTTTACATCACAATTTACATCTAAAAGCAGGTATAAGTACAGAAGAAATGTTACAAGATTAGAAAGCGCTTTTAATATAGATTACAAAATTTTTTATGGGGAAATTTCAA
>NZ_CALAEQ010000214.1 GCF_937891065.1 uncultured Lutibacter sp.
AATTCCAAGAAAACAAGATATTATTGAAGAAATTGAGAGAAGCACCTCAATTAAAGACTCAACTATAGTTCAAAAACATGTTGTTATATCCGGAGAAACTTTATCTAAAATTTCAAAAAAATATGGAATTTCAGTTGAAGAACTGGAACGTTTAAATCCTGCTGTTATAAGGAAACTTCCTATAAATTACTCATTAATTCTTAAAGAAGAAACACCTTTTATTAAAATTGAAATCGAAACAAAAGAAATTGAAACAATTTCAACATCCGAAAATATTGAAAAAATTGTAGAGGAACCTTCAATAATTCAATTTTTAATAGAAACCGTCTCGAAAAATTTAGGCGCTAGATATAGTAGAGGTGGCACTAGTATAAATGGGTTTGATTGTTCTGGATTAATTTTTAATGCATTTAAAGAAATAAATATAACGTTACCCAGATCTTCTCATCAACAATCTAAAATGGGAACAAAAAAAGATAAGTCTCAAGCACAAAAAGGTGATTTAATATTTTTTGCAACTAGAGCAAAAGGAATTATAAACCACGTTGGAATGGTTACTGAAGTTATTGAAGATGAAATAATATTTATACATTCTTCAACTCGAGGTGTTATTATTTCATCTATGAAAGAACCCTACTATTCTAAAAGATATATTCAAATAAATAATGTTTTATAATAATGCAACTATTAATATTTCTTTAAAGAAATATTAATAGTTGCAAATTATTTTATTTATGCTAGAATTAAAATTCTAAATCTGCAACTAAATCGAACTCATCATAAATAGCTTTATCTTTTAAATTATCAAAAAAGCTAGTTGACCCATATTTAACATCGTATTTTGTTCTGTCTATTTTTAATGAAACGTTTGCTTTATTTCCATAAACAGAAAGGTCAAATGTAACAGTATTTGTAATTCCTTTTATTGTTAAATCTCCTATAACATTATAAGAGTTTTTACCCGTAGATTTTACTTCTTTAAAGATCAAAGTTGCTGTTGGATTTTTTTCAACACCAAAAAAATCATCTGATTTTAAATGACCTTCTAATTTACCTTTATATTCTCCTTCTAAATCTGTATTAGTGATTGTAGTCATATTAATTGTAAACTCTCCACCCGTTAATTTATCCTCGGTAAACGTTAAAGACCCAGATTTTAAAGTGATTGTTCCTTCGTGTGAACCAGTTACTTTGTAACCTTTCCAAACTACTTTACTATTTTCTATTTTAATTTCTTTTTTCACTTCTTTTAAAGTAGTGAAAGAAAATGTAATAAGTGCAATTATTGCTACTACTGCTAAATTTTTAATTCTGTTTTTCATTTTTTTATCGTTTTAGTTTATAATTTTGTTTGTGATATTTAATTATGATCCGTAATAAAATTTTTCGCTTATAATTTTTCCGTCATTCCATTCCTGAACAGCTATTTGCGTGTAGTTTTTTACACCCCAATCTTTGTGAGTATAATCAAAATGCCATTCTACCATGGTGACATTATTTTCTCCAATGGCAACTTTTAATACTTTTGCTCCTCTAAATTCAGTGATTGCACCAAAAAATTCTTCTTCTCTTTTTCTATTAGCTGATTTACCAACTACAACAGGGTTATCATTTTCTTGCATTACTACATTTTCATGGTAGTATTGATCAAATGCCTCCAAAGCTTTTCCCTGAAGAACCATATCGTTTACGTTACTAATGTTTTTCAATAATGTATCCATAATTTATTGTTTAATTATTATGATACAAATGTCTATAACATAGTTTGAGAAGAAAAAAAGGTAGTTTATTAAATAATGTTAATCTAGTTTAACATTTATTGTTCTAAAATAAGTTGACTTTTAATTTTACTTAAAAATTCTTTTGTAATACCAAGATATGAAGCAACCATATATTGCGGAATACGTTGCTCTATTGTTGGGTACAATTCTTTAAAATTAAGATATCTCTCTTTTGCTGGAAGGCTAAAATTTTTAATAATTCGTTTTTGTGAAGCAGCAAGCGCTTTTTCTATAATTTTCCTGAAAAAACGCTCTAATTTTGGGATTTCTATATATAATTCTTCTTTATCATTATAAGAAAATTGAATAAGCTCCGTGTTTTCTAGACATTGTACATTAAAATCTGCAGGTGTTTGTGTAATGTAACTTCCCATATCAGATGTCCACCAATCTTCAATTGCAAACATAACAATATGCTCTTGTCCACTATCATCCACATAAAATGTTTTTGTGCAACCTGAAATAATGAAACATTCATGTTTACAAATATCTCCTTGTTGAACAATGTATTGTCCTTTTAAATATTTTCTATGATTAACTTTTGAAATTAAAAATGACTCTTCCCCTTCAGTTAAACTAATCTGTTTATTTATGTAATTTAATAAAGGTTGAGCGTTCATTTTTTTAATTTGAGATTAATATTTATGCTATTTCACTCAAAATTAGGTTTTCGTTTTTCTAAAAAAGCAGTAGTTCCTTCTTTAAAGTCATTTGTACCAAAACTCTCTCCAAATTTTGCTATTTCAACATCAAAACCATTAATATTAGTTGAATAATTAGCATTTACAGCTTTTATTGCAGCAGCAATCGCAACTGATGAATTTCTCATTATTTTGCTAGCTAACTTTTCACATAATGGCATTAACTCTTCTAGTTCTACAACATAATTAACCAATCCCCAATCTTTAGCCTCTTCAGCTGAAATCATTCCAGCAGTCATAATCATTTCCATTGCTTTCCCTTTTCCTACTAATTGTGGCAAACGTTGCGTACCTCCATAACCAGGTATTACACCTAAAGAAACTTCAGGTAAACCCATTTTAGCATTTGAACTTGCAACTCTAAAATGAGCCGACATTGCTAATTCTAAACCTCCACCTAAAGCAAAACCATTTACAGCTGCTATAACTGGAGTGCTTAAATTTTGAACAAAATCAAACAATAATTCTTGTCCTTTTCTTGCTAATTCTGATCCTTCTTTAACATTAAAGTCGGCAAATTCAGAAATATCAGCACCTGCAACAAATGCTTTTTCACCACTCCCTGTAATAATAATTGCTTTTACTGAAGCACTTGAATCCAATACTTTAAAGGCATTGTGTAATTCTTCAATAGTTTTTTTGTTCAATGCATTTAATTTAGCTGGTCTATTTATAATAATTACAGCTAAATTATCTTTCAATTCTATCAATATATTTTCGAAATTCATATGGTTATTTTTTTAGGTAATACTATTTTAAAAACGGTTCCTTTGTTTAGTTGTGTTGTAAATGTGATAGTGCCATTATAGGTTTCAACAATATTTTTAATCATTGGTAACCCTAACCCCATTCCACTTGATTTTGTGGTAAATTTAGGTTCAAAAACACGCTCTTTATCTTCGTTAGAAATTCCTTTTCCATTGTCAGCCACTTTTATAATAACATTGCCATTATCTTCTTTTACAGAAACTTCAATCTTTTTATTTTCAATTTCATCTAACGCATGAGTAGCATTTTTAACTAAATTAGTCATTATTCTAATTAGCTGTGTTTTATCTAATTCTGCAATAATAAATTCTTTTTGTGGGAAATACGAAATATAATCTTCTGAAAAAATATCTATTGAATACTTTACAACTTCAACCACATTTAACTCTTCACATTTTTGAGTTGGCATTTTAGCAAAATCTGAAAACGCTGATGCAATTGAACTCATGGTATCTATTTGCTGGATAAGTGTTTTACTATATTCATTAATTTTATCATTTATTTTTGGGTCGGTTGCATCAAATTTACGTTGAAAACTTTGAACTGTCAATCGCATTGGAGTTAACGGGTTTTTAATTTCATGAGCTACTTGCTTTGCCATTTCACGCCAAGCTTGCTCTCGCTCTCCTTTTGCTAATTTTACGGCACTTTCTTCTAACTCATTTACCATATTATTATAGGCATTTACCAATGTAAATATTTCAGCGCTTGCATAATCCAAAATAATTTTTTCATTCCGTTTGGTTAAACTTGTTTGCTTCATTTTATCAGTTATAGCCTTAATGTTTCTGGTTATATAACTTGAAATAAAGTAAGCCAAGCCAATGGCAATTACAAACATTAATAAATATACAAAACCCATTCTAACCAAAAATTCCTCTAAATCTTTGTCTTGCATTGTATTATCTTGTACATACTGCAAATTTAGTATTCCTATTGCCTTAAACTTATTATCAGTTATATAAGAATAGGAAGATTGAAAATCATTTCCTTTTAAAGTTTTCTCATTGATATAATGATGTTCGTAATTATTAGCTATATTTTTTAATATGGTATCAGATAATACATCAGGTGCGTCACTTTTTACAAAACCTGAATGAGAACTTTTTATTATTTCTCCTTCTAAATTGTAGATGTTTATTTCTAATTTTTCAATATCAGAAATTTCATAAATTTTATCTTTAAATATTGCGGCAAGTTTCTCGGTTACTAATGGATATGAATTTTGAGAGGAGTTTAACCAAAAATTTATAGCTGCTTTTACTGATTCTTCTTTCCTGTCTAACCTTCCTCTGTTGTATTCGTCGGTTTGTTCTTTGTACTGATATAATGTAACTGCGGCAATTAATATAGAAGCTATTAACACCAACAATATCATTGATATAAATATTCGAATACGTAAAGAAAGTTGTCTTAATTTCATGCTTTAATTTGAAGTAAATATAAGTAATAAATTTAGATGACATGTAACAATAAACGTTCCATAAAACACTTACCACTTAAAAAGATTATTCGCTTTTTATATTACTAAACCTCTTTACTAAAGGAGAAGTTAAGTAAAATAAATAAAAACCTGAAAAAATTGTTAAAATTCCTAAAACTGAAAAAATACGAAGTACCCAATTTGTAATATAATCTCTTGTTGAATAATCCATCGTATGAAGCATCCATAAAAAATCAAAACGTCTCCAATTATTGTTTCTTACACTGGTAATTTGACCTAATTCGGTTGAAACATAAATGGTAGTTTTGGTTGGATGATCTAAGGCAAAAGCATATGCTGGAAGTGGTTTTTTCCTGTATTCATGATGTGCTCCAGTAGAGTGTTTTTCAAGAAACTCGGCTTTAATAATTGGGATTTGTTCTATTAATTGTTGCTCAGCCAATTCTAAACATTCTTGACCCGAAAATGGTGGACGTAAGTTTCCAGTTTCAGCTTCAATTAATTGAATTTTTAAATGATTATCACTAAAGTATTTGAACTGTACTAATGGTTTTCCAAATGCTTCAATTAAATTTATTGAATGAATAGAATCAATATTAATTTCATTTTCTAAAGAATCTATCCCTTTTTGAATTTGAGAAAAATCAATGCTTTCAATATGTTTTTTTTCTTGTTTAAGCAATGTATCTCCATGAACATCATCCATATTATTCCAGCTAAAATACAATCCGCCAAGTGTCCAAAATAAAAATTGAATACCTATAAAAACACCCAAATAACGATGTGTTTTTCTGATATTATAATTCCTATTTTTTTTAAACTTCATTATTTATATTTCAACTTAAATATAATAATCATTAGAGCAAGAACAGCCGTTACACTATTAGCCAATATCATTGGTATACTATTTAAATGAATACCATAAATTAACCATAAAATAATCCCAATAAACATAGTAATATACATAGTGAGCGATATATTTCCTGCCGATTTTGTTTTCCAGGTTTTATATACTTGTGGAACAAACGCTGTTGTTGTTAAAACAGCAGCTATCAATCCAATTATTTCGTATACATCTATCATTTACTTTAATTACAACTTTTAAACCATTTATCATTCCTACAAAATCAGGAATGACAAATAACTCTTAATTATCCAACAATATTTACAATTTTACCAGGAACAACAATTACTTGTTTAGGAGTTCTCCCATCCAATTGTGCTTGTGTTTTCTCGTGAGCCATAACAGCCTTTTCAATTTCATCTTTGCCCATATCCATTGGGAATTCTAATTTAAATCTCATTTTTCCATTAAATGAAATTGGATATATTTTACTGCTTTCCACTAAATATTTCGCCTCAAATATTGGGAAATCAACTGTTGAAATTGATCCAGAATGCCCTAAATTTTTCCAAAGTTCTTCTGCAATATGCGGTGCGTAAGGCTCCATAATTATAGCTAAAGGTTCTAAAATAGCACGTTTATTACATTTTAAAGCCGTTAATTCATTTACCGCAATCATAAATGTTGACACTGATGTATTGAAAGAGAAGTTAGCAATATCTTCTTCTACTTTTTTAATAGTTTTATGTAAGGTTTTTAACTCTTCATTTGTTGGTTCTTCATCAGAAACTGAAAACTGGTCATTCACAATATATAATTTCCATAATTTCTTTAAGAAACTATAAACACCTGAAATACCTGACGTTTTCCAAGGTTTTGATTGCTCTAACGGGCCTAAAAACATTTCAAACATACGTAAGCTATCAGCACCGTATTCTTCACAAATAGCATCTGGATTTACAACATTGTATTTAGATTTCGACATTTTTTCAACTTCACGACCAACAATGTATTTTCCGTCTTCTAAAATAAATTCAGCGTCTTTATATTCAACTCTCCAGTTTTTAAAAGCTTCAATATCTAGCTCATCATGAGCATTCACAAAAGAAACATCCGCGTGAATTGGTGTAAAACCTGTCCATTCTTTTTTAGGAACATTTTCAATTTCACAAGCGCTCAATAAATCAACAGTTGCTTTTATTACTTCTGTTTTTTTATTGGTTCCCATAGAACTTCTTTCCTTAATGATGTTTTCCATTAAGTTTTTACTAACAAAAATTGTTTTCTTGGCTAAATCTGTTCCATTTCCTTCTCCAAACTCCCATCTATAAACAAATGCACTAGTTCCAGTAATCATTCCTTGATTAATCAGTTTCTTTGCATATTCGTCAACTGGTACAATTCCTTTATCAAACAAGAATTTTTGCCAAAAACGTGAGTATAATAAATGTCCGGTTGCATGCTCGGCTCCTCCAATATATAAATCTACATCTTGCCAATAATTTACCGCTTCTTTTGAAAACATTTCCTCATTATTTTGAGAATCCATATAACGGTTAAAATAAGAAGAACTCCCTGCCCAACCTGGCATGGTGTTTAATTCTAATAAGAAAATAGTTTTGTCATCAATCAAATCATTTGAAACTACTTTATTTGTTTTTGTATTCCAAGCCCAAGTTGTTGCATTACCTAACGGTGGTTTTCCATCTTCAGTAGGTAAATATTTTTCAACTTCTGGTAATACAATTGGCAAATATTTTACATCAATCATTTGAGGTAATCCATTTTTATAATATACTGGAAAAGGCTCTCCCCAATAACGTTGACGGCTAAAAACAGCGTCACGTAAACGGAAATTAATTTTACCATAACCAAAACCACGTTTTTCAATTTCGTAAATAATGGTTTTCATGGCCTTTTTATAAGGCAATCCACTTAAAAAATCTGAATTTGCAATAATCGAATTATCCTTATCTGTATTTGCTTCTTCAGAAATATCTACACCTTCAAAGATATTTGGTATTTCTATGTTGAAGTTTTTCGCAAAATCATAATCGCGTTGATCTCCACAAGGAACTGCCATAACAGCTCCTGTTCCGTAATTTGCTAATACATAATCACCAATCCAAATTTGAACTTTTTTACCCGTAAACGGATGCAATGCATACGCTCCTGTAAAAACTCCTGAAATGGTTTTTACATCGGCCATTCGTTCTAATTCACTGCGCTTTGAAGTTTTTTTAATATAAGCTTCAATTGCTTCTTTTTGGGATTCGGTTGTAATTTTAGAAACTAACTCATGCTCTGGAGCTAACGTCATAAAACTTACTCCAAAAATAGTATCTGGACGTGTTGTGAAAACATCTATTATAAATTCCGAATCTGGCACTGAAGTTTCTTTTTCTTCCTTAGATTTTGGTGTTTTTGGAAATTGTAAGGCATTGTCTATTTTATAAGAAACAGCAACTGAATTATCTAAAACCTCATCCGAAGAAAACCGAATCACACTAAAACCTTCATTTTCAAAATAAGCAGTTCTTGCTTCTTCATCTTCTTTTCCTGAAAATTCAACAATTGTATTTTTTGCTAAACATACAAAATCTACTAAAAAAGTACCAATTGTATACTTCGTTCTAAATTTTGAAGCTCCTTTTTTCTTTCTTAAAACATCCCATAATTCTGCTTCAGCTTTTGAAGGATTAGAACGTTTTACTTTCAGCTCTTCAATTTCTTTAAAAGATAAATTTATTTTCTTGCTATCCGCATTTCCTGCTGGCAAAACTTTAAATGAAACCATTGCACCTTCAGAACGCCCAATCCAATTGGTTTGAGAATCTTTTAATGGTTGTGGCCAATCTATTTTAGCCATTCCGTCTAATAATCGTTGTGCATAAGCAGTAATTCTCATACTCCACTGCATCATTTTTTTACGAATAACCATGTGACCTCCACGCTCTGAAACTCCATTTACAATTTCATCATTTGCTAAAACAGTTCCTAAATCTGGACACCAGTTTACTTCTGTTTCAGATAAAAATGTTAAACGATATTGTAATAGTGTTTTTTGTTTTTCTTCTTCTGAATATTTTTTCCAATCTTTTGAAGTGAAAATTGAAATATCATCATCACATGCAGCGGTTACATTTGCGTTTCCTTCAGCTTCAAAAATTGAAATTAACGTTGAAACATCTTCTGCTTTATCGCTTGTTTTATTGTACCAAGAATTAAATAATTGCGTAAAAATCCACTGAGTCCATTTATAATAAGATGGATCAGAAGTTCGTACTTCACGAGACCAATCGAATGAAAATCCAATTTGATCCAATTGTTTTCTATACGTTTTAATATTTGCTTCTGTAGTAATTGCAGGATGTTGCCCTGTTTGAATAGCATATTGCTCAGCAGGCAATCCAAAAGAATCATATCCCTGAGGATGAAGCACATTAAAACCTTTGTGACGTTTGTAACGCGCATAAATATCAGACGCAATATATCCAAGTGGATGCCCAACATGCAAACCAGCTCCTGAAGGATATGGAAACATATCTAATACATAATATTTTGGCTTATCTGAATTATTTTCAGCTTTAAACGTTTGGTTTTCTGCCCAAAATTTTTGCCAATTCTTTTCAATCTCTCTAAAGTTATATTCCATCTGTACTTATTCCATTTTTAAAAGCGCAAAGTTACGTTTTATAAACAAAACAATAAAGTG
>NZ_CALAEQ010000215.1 GCF_937891065.1 uncultured Lutibacter sp.
TATAAAGCATATTACCAATGGGTTCATTTATGCCAGCTCTTTGAATAAATATTTGGGGGTACCCAAATCGAGGTGTAAACTCTAACGGATAAATGCCATTTCCATTTACAATGCAGTTAAGATCTATATGACCAATAAAATGATTTTTAGCCAATGTAGTTTCGAATTTTTTTAGCGTTGCATCAAAAATTGGAGAATCTTTCACCCAAAACATGCTACTGCCCATTTCTCCTGTTGAAACACCTAACTCTTTTGGAAAAAGTTTTTTATGTTCAAAAGTAATATTTATTGGATGTATGAATTCTTTTCCATTAAAAAATGCAGAAACAGAGACTTCAACTCCTTTTACTTTTCTTTGAAGCTGAAAATTACCAAAATTGTTTCCCCAAGATTTTTCATACGCTTTTAATACACGAATCACGTCTAAACCCTCATCGTCAGTGCCAACAAATAGCAATTGTTTTAAATCTTGAATTTCTCCACAAGGTTTAATTACATAAGCATCTGGCTTTGCTTTCACATAGCTAATAGCTTCTTCAAAACTATAAAACTCCTTAAATGGCAATACTTTTATTTTATGCTTTTTAAGTTCTTCTTGTCCAAAGTTTCTGTCTAATTCTAATTTGTCGCCATACTCACTACCTCCAAAAACCGGCTTTCCAGAAGCTCTAAGTTCCTCACATATTTTTCCATAACCAGTATAATCAAAAATAATTAAATCTGCCCATTCTACATGTTTTCTCCAATCTTGAACTTTTGTGATAAAACCATATCCTATTTCTTTTGAAGGTTTATCTTCAATATACATTTTTACAGCATTCCCTTCTAAGAGAATTGAATAGGCAATATCTAGAGATTCACCCCATTTTGAAACAACTAAATAGTTTCTTTTAATTGTTTCTTCTTTTTTTTATAATTTGAATTTATTTCCACTTAGTGCACCTTTAATAGGTAGTTTCTATTTTATTTAAATAATATTATTGATTGTCAGCTTTTTAAGAACTGAATTTACGATTTTTAATTTAAAATAAAGACTGTTTAAAAAGTAAGAGAACTTGTTATTTTAACGGTGTTTAAAATAACAAGTTCAGGTTTTATAAACTTTTTAGACAGTCTCTTTTTTATTTTAATAACTCTAATTTAACGATGATATAAGATTCGTATTCTTCTTCTAATTCATTGGTTTTAGTTTCAACTTTATAGGTTACATTAAATGTTTTTCCTATATATTGTTTTTCTGTAAGATTGTATTTTGTATTAGCATTCTCATTTATGCTATCAAAAGAATATACATTATCATCTTCATCAATAAAATAGTAAATTTCTTCTTCAGCCCCATCAAATGTTGCTTTTATAGTAGTTAAATCTTCAGATTTATTTCCAAAGGCAAGCGTTACCATTGCAAAAAGTATTAGCATTGTTTTCATTTTTCTTAATTTTTATTTAGTAAAATTATATTTTTTGTTCACAGTATAGTATTGCGCAATACATACGATAGATTTTTAGATTATTTTTTTAAATACAGATTAAAATCGATTGCTATTTTATGGCAAATAAATACATGTGATGTTTGTTTTCACAAAATAGTTTTAGATACTATTGTGAAATTTGTGTAGAAGTTAACCTATGATTTGAACCTTTCTAAAAGGCGATTTTTGAATATGACTTCTTAATTTTCAAAAACTCAAATCCGCAAAATAAATTTATTTCATAAATTAAAAAGCTTTAACATTCACTGTAAAGCTTAACAAAGATAAATTAAAATTAAATATCTTTTTATAAAATTTATGTAAAGAAGTAAAAATTTAACTTACTGTTTATAAGTGTTTTAAAATGTAATTTTTAAAAATTACTATTTTATGAATGCGTTGATTTTTTTAAATAGGTATTAAGCACAAAAGGTTTTTCAATAATTGAAAAACCTTTTGTGTAATTTAGAATTAAAAATAATTTTAACTTAAAGCTTCTTTAATTCTTTTTATAGCCTCACGTAATTGAGCCTCAGAAGCAGCGTAAGATATTCTAATGCAATTTGGAGCGCCAAAAGCTTCACCTGTTACCGTTGCAATATTTGCTTCTTCTAATAAAAACATTGAAAAATTATCAGCTGTTTCAATTTTATGTCCTTTTATTTCTTTTCCAAAGAATGCTGATATATCTGGAAATACATAAAATGCACCCCCTGGTATATTTAATTTAAAACCATCTATAGTGCCCAACAATTCTAAAACCATATCTCTGCGGTTTTTAAATTCATCTACCATATATTTAATTTTTGAAACTGGTGCATCTAAAGCAGCAATAGTAGCGCGTTGTGCAATACTATTTGCACCAGAAGTTATTTGACCTTGCATTTTGTTACACGCTTTAGCAATCCATTCCGGAGCTCCAAGATAACCTATTCTCCAACCCGTCATAGCAAATGCTTTTGCCACACCATTTACGGTAATTGTTCTATCGTACATACTTTCAATGGCTGCAAAGCTAAAAACAGGTTCGCCATAATTAATGTGTTCATAAATTTCATCAGAAATAATATAAATATTAGGATATTTTTCTAACACTTTTGCCAAAGCTCTATATTCTGCCTCACTATAAACAG
>NZ_CALAEQ010000216.1 GCF_937891065.1 uncultured Lutibacter sp.
ATGAACATTTCTATATTAAAAAAAAATATCATTATTTAATATATTAATGCTTTCCCATAAAAAGTATGTTATATATTCGCACTTTAAAATTTGCTATGAAACAGTATCCATTTTTAAATTAAAATCTTTTTCTTGTAAATGATAAAATTACCCTTTAAAAAAATCAACAACCAGGACTCTCTCTCTAAGAAACCTTCTTTTTTGTTTAAATTTTTACTAAAAAATAACCGTAAAAACACCTCAGAAAACTATAATGAAATGGTTGAAAATTTTTATTCAAAAATTAAAAACACAAATCAAAATTAATAATTATTTAACATTGTTAAACTACTGATAATTATTAGCTTTGCCCGAACTAACAGCACAACTAATGAATTCACCAAAAAAAGCAAAATCAGCCCTCATTTCTGTATTTAACAAAGATGGTTTACAACCTATTATTGAAAAATTAAACAATCTTGGAATTGTTATTTATTCAACAGGAGGCACTGAAAAATTTATTAAAGAATTAGGTGTTAACGTAATACCTGTTGAAAATTTAACTTCATATCCTTCAATTTTAGGAGGAAGAGTAAAAACATTACATCCAAAAGTTTTTGGTGGAATTTTAGCGAGACGTGAAAATGAAAATGATTTATCTCAATTAAATGAGTTTGAAATTCCTGAAATTGATATTGTTATAGTAGATTTATACCCTTTTGAAAAAACAGTTTTAAGTGGTGCTTCAGAGCAAGATATTATTGAAAAAATTGATATTGGTGGTATTTCATTAATTAGAGCTGCTGCAAAAAATTTTAAAGATGTTATTTGTGTTTCTTCAATGAATCAATACGATGCTTTTTTACAAATATTGAATGAAAATAAAGGAGAAACAACCTTAGAGCAACGTAAAAATTTCGCAGCCAAATCATTTGCTGTTTCGAGTCATTATGATAGTGCTATTTTCAACTATTTAAATAAAGAAGAACTTGCTTTTAGAGAAAGTTTTGATACTGTTTCAACATTACGTTACGGAGAAAACCCACATCAAAAAGGGTACTTTTTTGGAGATTTAGAAGCTTTATTTGAAAAACTACATGGTAAAGAACTTTCTTATAATAATTTGTTAGATGTTGATGCTGCTGTAAATTTAATTACTGAATTTAAAAACGACTTACCAACTTTTGCTATTTTAAAACATAATAATGCTTGTGGATTAGCACAAAGAGAGACTTTAAAACAAGCATATATTGATGCTTTAGCTGGCGATCCAACATCAGCATTTGGTGGTGTTCTAATTTCAAACAAAGAAATTGATGCTGAAACAGCTTCGGAAATACATAACTTATTTTGTGAAGTTGTAATTGCACCTAGCTACAATAGGGAAGCATTAGAAATATTAAAAGGTAAAAAGAATCGAATTATTTTAATTCAAAAAAATATTGAATTACCTAAAACTCAATATAGAACTGCTTTAAATGGTGTTCTTTTCCAAGCTAAAGACAATAAAACTGATGATGCTAGTGTTATTAAAATTGCAACTGTTAATGAACCAACTAGTAAAGAGTTAGAAGATTTATTTTTCGCATCAAAAATTTGTAAACATACCAAATCAAACACAATTGTTTTGGTGAAAAACAAACAACTTTGTGCAAGTGGAACCGGCCAAACAAGCCGTGTTGATGCTTTAAATCAATCTATTACAAAAGCAAATAATTTTGATTTTGATTTAAATGGAGCTGTAATGGCTAGTGATGCTTTTTTCCCTTTTCCTGATTGTGTTGAAATAGCAGATAATGCTGGGATTAGAGCTGTTATTCAGCCAGGAGGTTCAATAAAAGACCAATTATCTATTGATTATTGTAACGAACATAAAATGTCAATGATATTTACAGGGACTCGTCATTTTAAGCACTAATTTTAGTAACTTTGTGGGATTCTGATTTTAAAATTAAAAAATAAGTAATATAGTATGGGTTTTTTCGACTTTATGACTGAAGACATTGCCATTGATTTAGGTACTGCAAATACACTAATAATTCATGATGGTAAAGTTGTTGTTGATGCTCCTTCAATTGTAGCAAGAGATAGAAATACAGGGAAAATAATTGCAATTGGCAAGCAAGCTAGCTTAATGCAAGGAAAAACTCATGAAAATATTAAAACAATTCGCCCTTTAAAAGATGGGGTAATTGCTGATTTTGAAGCTTCGGAACAAATGATAAAAGAGTTTATCAAAAATATTCCAAACATAAAAAAAAGATTTTTTTCACCTTCATTGCGAATGGTGATTTGTATTCCTTCTGGAATTACTGAAGTTGAAAAGCGTGCTGTAATTGATTCTGCGGAACATATGAACGCCAAAGAAATTTATTTAATTCATGAACCAATGGCGGCAGCTATTGGTATTGGAATTGATATTATGCAACCTAAAGGAAATATGATTATTGATATAGGAGGTGGTACAACTGAAATTGCTGTTATTGCTTTAGGAGGTATTGTTTGTGACAAATCTATTAAAGTTGCTGGTGATGTTTTTACTTCTGATATTGCTTATTATATGAGAACTCAGCATAACTTATATGTTGGAGAACGCACTTCGGAAAGAATTAAAATTCAAGTTGGTGCAGCTACTGAAGATCTAGAAACTCCACCTGAAGACATGCTTGTTCAAGGGCGAGATTTACTAAGTGGTAAACCTAAGCAAGTTCAAGTTTCTTTTAGAGAAATTTCAAAAGCATTAGATAAATCTATTTTACGAATTGAGGATGCTGTTATGGAGACTTTATCTAAAACACCACCTGAATTAGCTGCAGACATTTACAATACTGGAATTTATTTAGCTGGTGGTGGATCTATGCTTAGAGGTTTAGATAAAAGACTATCTAGAAAAACTGATTTACCCGTGTATGTTGCTGAAGACCCATTAAGAGCTGTTGTTAGAGGTACCGGAATTGCACTAAAAGATCTTCACAAATACCATAATGTATTAATGAAATAATTTCACTGTTCTAAGTTAATGTATGCAGCAAATAATTTACTTTATCATTAAATTCAGATACTTTCTGCTATTTTTAATTTTAGAAATATTAGCTCTTGCATTTACTATTCAATATCATTCTTATCACGCTAGTAAGTTTGTAAATTCTGCAAATTTTATTACTGGAGGTTTTTATACTAAAATAAATTCTGTGAACGAATTTTTCTTTTTAAAAACTGAAAACGAACTATTAATTGAAGAAAATGTTCGTTTAAAAAACCTTTTAGACAAAAAAGAGATTGATTATATTCCGGACAGTTATATAATAATTGACTCAGTTAAATATTTTCAAAAATATGAGTATTCTGCTGCAAAAGTTATCAATAATAATTTCACTAAAAGAAATAACACGCTAACAATTAACAAAGGAGAAAAACAAGGCTTCGCTCCTGATTTAGGTGTTATAAATAGTAATGGAATAATTGGCGTAATTAAAAACGTTTCATCAAATTATAGTACCGTACTTTCTATTTTAAACAGTTCTTCAAAAATTAATGTACGTTTAAAAAATAGTAATCATTTTGGCACTTTAATTTGGGATGGAAAATCACATACTA
>NZ_CALAEQ010000217.1 GCF_937891065.1 uncultured Lutibacter sp.
TATCAATTCTCTTAAATATTTTTTTAAAAACAAATCTAAAAGGAAATGTAAATGCTGCAATAATTGTTGATATAAAAAATAGAATAAAAGCAATTATATAATTTATAATCGATTTTAAACTTTTCTTTGTTTCAAAGTTTTTTTCTGAGTCGTTTTGGTATTTAATAATCTTTTCAAGCATCTTTTTCGTAATTAAGCACAATGTATCTTGTTATTTTATATCAAATATCTTATCTAATTCTATTTCAAGTGCATTATATTCATAACCATTCATTTGTTTTATAATAGTTCCATCTTTATCGATAATAAAGCTTGTCGGATAACCTTGAACTCCATATTGAGTTACAACTTTGTCTGAAACACCTCGTAAATTTGAAATGTTTATCCAATCAATGTTGTCAGTTTTCGTTGATTTTTCCCAATCTTTTTTATCTACATCAACAGAGTAACTAATAATAACAAAATCTTCATTTTTGTATTTTTCCTTAAGTCTTGGAAATTCCTCTTGGTTCTGTTCGTGACAATAATGACACCATATTGCCCAAAAATCTAATACAATAACTTTACCTTTAAAATCAGAAAGTTTTACAATATTACCTTCTAAATCCTTTGCGCTTATATCTATAAAAGGTTTACCAATCTTTATTTTTTCGATTTCAAAACTGTTTTTTAAAGCAATCCCGTATGTTGAATTTTGAAGTTGGTTGTCAAGTTTAGAATAGAATAATTGAAGACTATCTTTACTTAATTTATCTGTATAAGATAAAAAGTTACTCAGCGAAACTGTATTATTAGGGTTTTCAAAGAGAAAATTTAATTGTTCTATATTTATACCCTTATGAAAATCTTTCAACTCAATTTCACCATTTTTCATTTGGTTACTGTACTTCTCACTTATTGCAAAATATCTTTTAGATAACTCTGTTAGTTTAGAACCATTGATTTTAGCATTTTCAAAATCATCATAGGTTCCAATTATAGATACATCACCTTTATCAAGCCAAAAGGAATTTCTTTTAGCGACCATATTCTTGTAGTCAAGAATCATAATCATATATTCACTCGGTTCAATGTTGTCAATTTTCAGTTCAAATGTTCCATTCAATGATAAGATGGAATCAATATTCTTTCCGTAAAAGTTACGACTATCCATTTTATACAACACAACTGTTAAGCTGTCTTTCAGATTCTCAATTGTTCCAGTCAACTTTAAAGAATTACTTTTATTAGAGTTTGATTCTTTGTCTTGACTAAAATTACAAGAAATCAAAATTAAGCTAAGGATGATCGTTATTTTTTTCATAGTTTTTTAATTTTTTTTTAATTATGTCCAATGGCTTAGGCTATGCTGTCATTACGGAAAAATCAGCAAGATTATTTCGTACAAGACAATTGGTTAGTAAATATACAGGATTTTCCGTTGAAGAAAATTCATCGTAATGCAGTATAGCCATTGTTAGTCTTTTGTTGTTTACAAATTCAGAATAATATTTTATTAATAAGGGACGCTTATCAAACCAGTAATTTCCCCATTCTTTATCTCTCCTTTTGATTCTCCATTTAAGCCTACACTATAAAGTTTACAATTAAAAATCATACTAACCTTATAATTTGTATATCCATTAGAGCTATAAATTTTTTCAATTTTACAAATTTCTATTGTAGAATCTTCATCAAATTTACCTTCAAATCTTTCAGATTGATAGTTATTTACATCTAATATAGTTTCATAAAGTAGTTTAAAATCTTTGCGTTGCTCTAGACTCAGTTCACCACGGGGAAATAAAGAGGCGACTTCATCAGCATCTTTGAGGTTAACTTTTGGGGTACGAATATATATAGCCTCATCTCCAATATTTAATGGCCATGTATTAATTCCAACAACAAATCTACCAATTGGTTCTTCCCCTCCTAACATCTCACTACCAACATATTCTTGGTAATTTTTACTATTGCTAACAAATGATTTAGAAATACCATTTACATAACCAGAAAAATGATAATCTGCTGAAACATAACAATATGGAGAAGGGGTAATAGGTTCATCATTATTATTACACCCAAAAAGGGTAAAAACAAAAATTGTGAAGCAAAATAAGGATACTTTTTTATTCATAACGATAATATTTATTTACACTAGATCTATTGAAATTTTGTGTGATATATTGGGTTTGAAAGATAATAGTTCATTCGATTTAACGTGTTTCATAATAAAGGTGGCGTTACTTCTAATCATTTTAGAGTTTTCACTTTTTATTGATAACTATTTTCTCTTTAATCCAATCAATTAAGAAAACTAATATCAGCCCAACAATCATTCCAATTATATAGTTATATTCAAAGATATCTTTTTCATTAAAATATCTAAAAATAAACTCAATAATCATATAGCCAAAAATAAATAGTGTAAAAGTGGTAGCCCTTAAACTATTTCTGGAAAAAAATATAATGAAAAGAAAAATGAAAGGTGGATGCAAACTTTGTTTTAAAATTTTATAAAAATCAATGTTATTCAAATTTTCTGTAAAGTCCTGTTTGATATAATGACTTAAAGCATAATTTATTATCAGAATGACTGCGAATCCGATAAGGCTAAAATAATTTTTTTTCATAAATTTTTTTGTTTGACTATAATTATAAGTTGATGTTTTTAATATTTTTTAGCAATTAAAGGCAACGGTTTAGCTGTAAATCCGCTAGGATTTTCAGGCGTATAAATCAGGTTAAATATACAGAATGATAATCGTACAATTACCAAACCCAGCAATGAATTATACCCATTGTTATAGCCAGTTTTTATAATTTCAAATTTATAATTCTTAATTTCATTATATCTTCCTTATTGATTCAGTAATTACATCTATTCTTGTTCAAAAATAATAGTTCTTTGCGCATTCTTCTTATACATGTTCTTAGTAATAATCTCTCTGTTCGTACTTGAACGATAGTGCTTATTATTTGGGTTTAGAATACATTCGACTTGATACTCTAGCATTTTTTCAAAAGGAATAAGAAAATCCTTCGTCTCGCATTGCTCTAAGTCACCTTCCTTAAGTAAATTTAAGACAGTATAGACTGACTCAATAGTACTAAGACAAAGAGATTCTGGCTGCTGCTTGATAATAAATTTTGATTGAATTTTATTATCAAAACTCACTCTTTCTAGTTTTTGTAAGTTCTTACTTAGTTTAAGCATTTTACGGGCGCAGGGCCATGTGCCATCGAGAATGAAGACGTGTGGATTATTACCCATAAAAGAATTTATTTCTGAACTTTTTCTTATCGATAAGTTGAAATTATCTTTTCCCGGATAAAGTAAGAAAGAACAACTTGTTTCTTTAGTCAGTATTTCATTTACACGATTATTATTGGTAAAATCGACACCAACTATAATTTCCGAATTTTCAAGTTGGAGATTAGTCATAACTCCCGTTCCGTTTTTTTCTTTTTTATACTCCTTGGGGTGCATAAGAATAATAAAACGAGTCTCAGTCTGGATAGGATTAGTGTGTTTACAAATACATGAGCTTGAAGGCCTCATGCATTTGTAACATTTGATTCTTGGATTATTTATTTCTACTTGCAAGGTGAATATCTTTTTATTTTTCTAATTGCCCATAACTCCTTTTATCTAAACAAAAAAGATTCTTTATGAATTTATAGTAAGTGATAAAAGCATATTGTTACTATTTAAATTTATTTTGAAATTGCAATTTTTGATGTACTAAAATAGGTTTAATTCAGCCAAAGAAGTATGATATAAGTCATTTTGATTGAATTTGATATTTTGGAAGTGAAGATATTTAGATCGCTATAAATTTTTCTTTGAAATTATAGTTTTTACTATGTTTTCACCAATGTTACTACTAGCCAATATTTAATACAAAATTAAAAAGCTTGTAAAAATTAATACTGATTGATAATCAATATTAATTTTTACAAGCTCCGTTTAATAAAATAAATTTTATTAACTTTTTAGAAAGTCACTTCTATTTTTATAATTTTTTAGCGTTTTTAACTTTTTGTTTTGTTAAAGCTAAATCTATAACTTCTTTCATTTCAGAAACATATTTAAATGTTAATCCTGTTAAATAAGATTGTTTAATTTCTTCTATATCTTTTCTATTTTCAATAGAAAGAATTAACTCTTTTATATTTGCTCTTTTTGCCGCTAAAATTTTCTCTTTTATTCCTCCAACTGGCAATACTTTTCCTCTTAAAGTAATTTCACCTGTCATTGCTATGTGAGCTTTCACTTTTCTTTGTGTAAATACTGATACTAATGATGTTAGCATGGTAATCCCTGCACTTGGACCATCTTTAGGCGTTGCACCTTCAGGAACGTGAATATGTACTTTATATTCGTCTAATATTTTACTGTCAATTCCGAAATCGCTTGCATTTGCTCTAATATATTCCATAGCAATTGTTGCAGATTCTTTCATTACTTTCCCTAAATTTCCAGTAATTGTAAGTCCTTTACCTTTTGAAATAATAGATTCAATAAATAAAATATCACCTCCAACACTTGTCCACGCTAAGCCAGTTACAACACCAGCAACATCGTTACTTTCATATTTATCTCGTTCTAAATGCGATGGCCCTAAAACTTTTTCAATAATTTCATTGGTAATTTTAACTTCATAAGTTTCCTCCATTGCAATAGATTTTGCAGCAAAACGAACCATTTTAGCTATTTGTTTTTCTAAACCTCTAACTCCAGATTCACGTGTATAAGCTTCCACAATTTTTTCTAATTGCTTCTTCCCTATCAATAAATGTTCTTTTGTTAATCCGTGTTCTTTTAATTGCTTTGGTAACAAATGACGTTTTCCAATTTCAACTTTCTCTTCAATGGTATAACCAGAAACATTGATAATTTCCATTCTATCTCTTAAAGCCCAAGGAATAGTTGATAAACTATTTGCTGTTGCTACAAAAAGAACTTTAGAAAGATCATAATCTTTTTCTAAATAATTATCGTAAAAAGTAGTGTTTTGCTCAGGATCTAGCACTTCTAACATTGCTGAAGATGGATCTCCATTATGACTTGAAGAAGCTAATTTATCAATCTCATCTAATACAAAAACAGGATTTGACGTTCCCGCTTTTTTAATGTCTTTAATAATTCTACCTGGCATTGCACCAATATATGTTTTTCTATGTCCACGAATTTCAGCTTCATCACGAAGACCACCTAAAGACATTCTTACATATTTTCTTCCTAAAGCTTCAGCAATTGATTTTCCTAAAGAAGTTTTACCAACTCCAGGAGGGCCGTATAAACAAATTATAGGCGATTTCATATCTCCTTTTAATTTTAATACTGCCAAATGCTCAATGATACGTTCTTTAACTTCCTCTAAACCAAAGTGATCTCTATCTAATATTTTTTGAGCTCGCTTTAAATCAAATTTATCTTTTGAATATTCATTCCAAGGTAAATCTAACAACAAGTCCAAATAATTTCGTTGAACAGAATATTCAGCGGCTTGCGGATTCATACGTTGCAAACGACCTAATTCCTTATCAAATGTTTCTTGAATATCTTCATTCCATTTTTTAGATTTAGACTTTACACGCATTTCTTCCAATTCCTCATCATACGAAACACCACCTAATTCTTCTTGAATTGTTTTTAATTGCTGATGCAAATAATATTCACGTTGTTGCTGATCCATATCAGAACGTGTTTTAGATTGAATAACATTGCGTAATTCTAAACGCTGTAATTCAGCATCCATCTTTTTCAACGTCAGTAAAGCTCTATCTTTTAAGTTTTTTGTTTCTAATAACTCTTGCTTCTCTGATACTTTTAAGTTCATATTAGAAGAAACAAAATTTATTAAGAATGGATTACTCTCAATATTTTTAATAGCAAAAGAAGCTTCAGAAGGTAAATTCGGATTTTCCTTAATAATTCGAACAGCCATTTCTTTTATAGAATCTATAATAGCCTCAAATTCAGGTTCTTTTTCTTCAGATCTATCTTCAACGTGTGCTTTTGTAGTTGCCTGAAAATAAGGCTCTTCTTGCACAAAAGTATCAATCTCAAATTGTTTTTTACCCTGAATAATAACTGTTATATTACCATCAGGCATTTTAAGCATTCTTAAAATACGAGCTACTGTTCCAACTTTATGAACATCATTAATTGTTGGATCTTCAATACTTTCATTTTTTTGAGCTACAACTCCAATAATTTTATTGCCTTTGTTTGCTTCTTTAATTAATTGTATTGATTTATCACGACCAGCCGTAATAGGAATTACTACTCCTGGAAACAATACCGTATTACGTAAAGGCAATATTGGTAAAATCTCAGGGATTTCTTCATTATTTATTTCTTCTTCATCTTCAGGGGTCATTAAAGGTATTAAATCAGCATCTTCATCTAAAATGTGCTGTAATGACATATTGTCTAATTTTAAGAATTTTGAATTACTCATAGATTTTATTTGGTCATTTTGTCATTCATAAATTCTCTTTTAAAAAAAATACAAAAACAAAAATAATTTATTTTTCTGATTATCAATAGTTTATATTTATACTAACTATCTTCTCTCCTTTTAAATTTCAATTGTTATGCCAAATAAGATAATATCAAACACTATTTTTTTTAGTAACTTTATATAAAACTGTAACAGTTTATAAATAACAATGTCTTTTAAATAGAAATCAACTTTTGGAGGTACAAATTCAACATAATAACCAACTAGTAAAACGTTGTAAAAAAGGAGATAAAGCTGCTCAATTTGCAATCTACAAGCAATACTATAAAGCAATGTATAATACTGCTTTAAGAATTGTAAACGATAGTTTTGAAGCCGAAGATGTCATGCAAGAATCTTTTTTAGCAGCTTTTACAAAATTAGATTCTTTTAGTGAAACTGTAACTTTTGGAGCTTGGCTAAAAAGAATTGTAATAAATAAAAGTTTAACCGCTTTAAAAAATAACAATAGACTAGATACTGTTCCAATAGAAAAGGTGGTGATAAATGAAGTTGATGAAGAAAAACAAGATTATAGCATACTGAAGGCAAGTGATATTTTAAATAAAGTTTCACAACTAAAAAATAATTATAAAGTGGCTATCACGCTTAACTTAATTGAAGGATATGATTATGAAGAAATAGCTCAAATTATGGATATAAGTTATGAAAATAGCCGAACAACCGTTTCAAGAGCAAAAAATAAATTAAGACAACTTTTATCTCAATAAAAATGAAAGATAATTTAGAAAATATATTTAAAAATTTAGAAAATCAATTTGATATTGAAGAACCAACTATTGGGCATTTCAACAGATTTGAAGCTAAATTAAATAATAACTCAACACGTAAAAAAAATTATAGACTATTTTCATATGTTGCTGTTGCGGCTTCAGTAGTTTTACTCTTTGGAGTTTGGCTTGGCGCTTCATTTTCAAATAATGGAATGGAATTAGCTGGTATTTCACCAGAAATGGAAGAAACACAAAGTTATTTTGTTTCTGTTATTAAAACTGAACTTTCAACTATAGAAAATGAACGTAACAGTACTACTGAACAACTAATTAACGATACTCTTGAACAATTAAATATATTAGAGAACCAATACACTGCACTTACTTTAGAGCTCAAAGAAAGTACTGAAGATAAAAGAATCATTTACGCAATGATTTCAAATTTTCAACAGCGTGTTACTATTTTACAAAGCTTATTAAATCAAATTGAAGATGTTAAACAATTAAAAAAACAAGACGATGAAAACTATGT
The DNA here is from genome assembly GCF_937891065.1 of uncultured Lutibacter sp. Lineage (GTDB taxonomy): Bacteria > Bacteroidota > Bacteroidia > Flavobacteriales > Flavobacteriaceae > Lutibacter. The sequence goes on from NZ_CALAEQ010000217.1 coordinate 7,758, forward strand.
ATAAAATACTATTTATTCTTTTTCTAATCCCACTTACCATTACGGCAACTGAGAAAAAAGGAAAATATACCAAGTCGAAAACTATAAAAAAAGAATTTAAAGTAACTAATGATGCTACATTAAATGTAACTAATAAATATGGAAACATTGTTATTGCTACTTGGAATGAAAACAAAATTATTATTGATGTAACTATTACAACCAATGGAAATGACGAAGAAAAAGTAGAAAAGCGTTTAAAACAAATTGATGTTGAATTTAGCGCAACTACTAATTATGTTTCTGCCAAAACGATGATTGAAAAAAATACAAGTTCTTGGAATATTTGGGGAAAAAGTAATAATGTAAATATGCAAATAGATTATGTTATTAAAATGCCAGTTACAAACAATGTAGATTTAAGTAACGATTATGGGGCAATTAGTTTAGATAAGCTTGAAGGAACCTCTAAAATTAATTGTGATTATGGAAAAATAAATATTGGTGAATTATTAAACAATTCTAATCATATAAATATAGATTATACCAATAAGTCAACCATAGAATTTATGAGAGATGGTGAAATTAATGCTGATTATTCTTCGCTTCACGTTGAAAAAGCAGGAAGAATTAATTTGGATGCAGACTATTCACATATCTCTTTTGGGGTGTTGGTAAGTTTAGATTATAACTGTGACTATGGCGATTTAAAAGTTGAAGATTGCGGAAACCTTTCTGGTAATAGCGATTATATGCATACTAATGTTGGAATATTAAGAGGGTCTGGAGATTTTGACACGGATTATGGTTCAATTAAAATAAATGAATTAGGCGGAAATTTCAAAAATTTAAAAGTTGTTTCTTCTTATACAGGATTAAAATTCGGTGTAAACCCAAATACATCTTTTAATATTGTTGCATCTTTAAATTACGGCGGATTAAAATATGACAGTGGTTTTACTTTTAATAAAGAAATAACAAAATCAACTTCAAAACATTATGAAGGTTATTATAATTCACCCAATTCTGGAAATACTATTACAATAAAATCTAGCTACGGAAGTGTATCTTTTACTAACAATTAAAAATTTAACTATGAAACTATTTACAAGTATTTTAGCATTCTTAATTATAAGTGCAAACTTAAATGCACAAATGTTTACAAAAAAAATTAAAGGAAATGGTACTATTATCACAAAAACTAGAACCGTTTCTGATTACGATAAAGTTGCAGTTGCTGGCTCTTTTGATGTTGAATTATTAAAAGGAAAAGAAGGTGAAATTACTGTTAAAGCAGATGAAAATTTAATGGATTACATTATTACTGAAGTGAAAAATGGAGATTTAAAGATTCATATAAAAAAAGGTTTTAATATTAGAACAAATAAAACCATAAATATCACTGTCCCATTTGAAACTATTAACGCCGTATCATTAGCCGGTTCAGGAGATGTAATTTCTAAAGATGTGATAGCTACTTCAGATTTGACTTTAAAATTAGCAGGTTCTGGGAGTATGACTTTAAATGTTTCATCAAAAAAATTAACATCAAGTATTGCTGGATCAGGTAATATGACTTTAGAAGGAGATTCTAATGAATTTGAATGTAGCATTGCTGGCTCTGGAAATGTAAATGGTTATGATCTAAAAGCTTTAAAGGCAACTGTAAAAATTGCAGGTTCAGGTAATGTTAAAATTAATGCCGTGAACGAAATTCATGCCAAAAGCGCAGGCTCTGGAAATATCTATTATTCAGGAAATCCAAGTATTGAAAAAATATCTTCAGTGGGTTCAGGCTCTGTTAAAAAGAAAAACTAATAATACTATATAAAAAACAAAGATGCTTTTGAAAAATAGTAAATAAAACATTTTGTCATATTGAGCTTGTCGAAGTTCATTTATCAACTAAACATTCAGATATTTCGACAGGCTCAATATGACATTTGTTTTTTAAAAATTTCTATATTTTTTTGTGATTTCAAAAACATGTTCTAAAATGCGCTGTTCTTTTTCATCGAACAATTCATTTTTACGTTTCAGTACTAAATTTGCAGTTTCATTAGCTTTGCTAATTTGGTAAGTAGTAAAACCAGCTGCACCACCCCAACTAAAAGAAGGAATAAAATTTCTAGGAAAATTACTTCCATAAATATTTGAACTTACCCCTATTACGGTTCCTGTATTAAACATGGTATTTATGGCACTTTTAGAATGGTCTCCCATCATCAATCCACAAAACTGCAATCCTGTTTTATCAAACTTTTCGCTTTCATAATTCCATAATCTAACTTCAGCGTAATTGTTTTTTAAATTTGAATTATTAGTATCTGCTCCTATATTACACCATTCACCTATAACAGAATTCCCTAAATAACCCTCATGTCCTTTACTAGAATTACCAAATAAAACAACGTTTTTAACTTCTCCTCCTATTGTACATTTAGGCCCCAAAGTTGTAGCTCCATAAACTTTTGATCCCATTTTAACAACTGAATCATTGCCCATTGCAAAAGGACCACGAATTAAGCTTCCCTCCATAACAAGTGCATTTTTACCAATATATATTGGACCAGAACTCGCATTTAAAACAGAAAATAAAATTTCAGCACCTTCCTCAATAAATATATTCTCTTTATTCAAATATTTAACTCCTTCTGGGATGGGTTGTGATTTTCTTCCTTGAGTAAGTAATTCAAAATCATCACTAATTGCTTGATCGTTTAATGAAAATATATCCCATGAATTTTTAATTTGCAACAAGTCAAAATTAAATTCTTCTTGTTCATAAGAATCCAAATTAACTACTTCTTGATTTTCACTTGTGAAAAATGCAATTACTTCATCATTTTTAAAAATAGCTTGATTTGCTTTTAGATTCTTTACTTTTTCTATTAAAGCTTTTGTAGGTAAAAATGAAGCATTTATTAGAATATTTTGCTCCATTTCAACCATTGGATATTTTTCTTCTAAATAATCTTCGGTAATAGTACTTGTGGTAAAGCCTAATTGCTTTTCCCATTTTTCGCGAATAGTAAGTATTCCTATTCTTATATCTGCAACAGGTCTAGTGTAGGTAAAAGGTAAAAGCGCATTACGAACTGTACCATCAAATAAAATATAATTCATTACAAAATAATTTATGCAAATGTACAGTAAGTTTTTTCTTCTTCAAACTTAAAAACAATGGCGCTTTATATAATTTTATTCTTCCTTAAATAAGTATCTATATTATCGGCCGTATCAAAACAAGCACTTACTGAATTAATTTCTGAACAATAACGTGTATCTATTGCATGGTTTTTACAACCAATAGCATTGATATCTATGGTCTTAAAATTTTCATCAATTGCAATACATTTAGTGTACAAAGAATTAATTGTTTCATTAGATTGAAGGGTAACTTCCTTTTTTGCTAAATAACCTTTTAAAAAGTTTTCAATAGCAAATTGTGAATTTTTACAAACTGAATAACTAACAATGTCTTCAGCCGGTTTAAACATTTCTTCTTTAGCTGTTTTAAGTTTTTTTTCTGCTTCTTTCAAAAAAGCAACTGATCTAGCATTCATATTATTTAATTTTTTTGTATTATTAATTTTAAAGAAAAAACTCCTTAAAGCTTATATACTCTTAGTTTTTAAAATATATTAAAAGTGCACTTAGATTATTTTTTAAAAAATATTTTATCCAAATACTAACTTAAAGGTACAAAAAAAGTGCCAAGGTTTTACGCTTGGCACTCATAAAAATTAATTTATTTATAGATTTTTATAAAGTTCTAATCTTTCCCATTGAACATCAACTTGTTCTTGAGCTTTAACTAAAAGTTCTTTACCTAATTCTGCATTTTCCTTAACAACTCTTGTGAAACGAGTTTCTGTATACATAAACTCTTCTAAAGGTGCTGAAGGTGCTTTTGAATCTAATTTAAATCTCTTTCCTTTATCTGCTGAAGGATTAAATCTAAATAATGGCCAATAACCTGTTTCAACAGCTTTTTCTTGATGTAAAGTTCCATCTTTTAGATCGTAACCGTGTTCACCACAATGTGAATAAGCTATAATTAATGATGGTCCTGGATAAGCCGCTGCTTCTTCAATTGCTTTTAAAGTTTGATTATCTTTAGCTCCAATTGCAATTTGAGCAACATATACATTTCCATAAGAAACTGCTTGTAAAGCTAAACTTTTCTTAGCAGTTGGTTTTCCTGAAATTGCGAACTTAGCACTTGCTCCCATTGGTGTAGCTTTTGAAGCTTGACCACCAGTGTTTGAATATACCTCAGTATCCATTACTAAAATATTGATATTTTCTCCTGATGAGAATAAATGATCTAAACCACCATATCCAATATCATAAGCCCAACCGTCACCACCGAAAATCCAAACATCTTTTTTACGTAAGTATTCCGAAAGATTTCTTAGTTTTTTAGCTTCATAAGTATCAATAGTATCTAAAATTCCATTTAATTCATCAATACTGTTTAACTGTTGTTGTTTTAAAGTTTCTGTACCTTCAACATTATCAACTAAACTATTAACTAACGTACTACCTATTTTGCTTTCTAAAGATTTTAATAAATCAAATGCGATTTCTTGTTTTTTAGATAAAGCTAATTTCATACCTAAACCAAACTCTGCATTATCTTCAAATAATGAATTTGCCCAAGCTGGACCTCTACCATCTTTATTTTTAGTATAAGGTGTTGTTGGTAAGTTACCTCCATAAATTGAAGAACAACCAGTTGCATTAGCAATTGAAATACTATCTCCAAATAATTGAGTAACTAGTTTAATATATGGTGTTTCACCACAACCTGAACAAGCTCCTGAGAACTCAAACAATGGTTGCAAGAATTGTGACCCTTTAACTGTTGATGTAACTAATTTAGTTCTATCATAGTCTGGAAGATCAATAAAGTAATCCCAATGTATGTTTTCTACTTTATCTACTTCAGATTTTTTAGCTAAGTTAATTGCAAATGTATTTGCTATTTCTTTACTTTCTGCTGGACAAACGGCAACACATAAATCACATCCTGTACAATCTTCAGGAGAAACTTGTAAAATATAACTTTCTGTTTTACTATCAAATGGTCTTCCTTTTGCAGGAACACGTTTTAATGAATCAGGAGCGTTTACAAGTAAGTCGTTAGAAACAACTTTAGCTCTAATAGCAGCGTGAGGACAAATAGCTACACACTTGTTACATTGTGTACAAAGATCTGCATCATCCCAAGTTGGTACAACATCAGCAATACCACGTTTTTCATATTTAGTTGTTCCTGTTGGGAAAGTTCCATCAACTGGGAATGCACTAACTGGTAAAGAATCTCCATTCCCTGCCAAAATAGTTCCTAAAATATTTTTAACAAAATCATCTGCATCTGCAGACATCATAGGCACTAAACCATTTTCATTTGTTGTTTGACGAGGATATTCAACTTTTTGAAGGTTTTCTAAAGATTTATCAACCGCATTAAAGTTCATTTCAACAATACCTTCACCTTTATGAGAGTAAGATTTTACAATAGCATCTTTAATTTTCTTAATTGCTTCATCTTTAGGTAAAACACCTGAAATTGCAAAGAAACACGTTTGTAATATTGTGTTTGTACGTTTTCCTAAATTAGCATCTTGAGCTACTTTAGTTGCATCAACTACATAAAAATCAATATTACTATCAATAATTTTACGTTGCACTACACTTGGTAATTCTGCCCAAATTTTATATTTAGAATGTGGTGTGTTTAATAAAAATGTACCACCATCTTTTATATTTTTTAAAATATCATATTCATTAATGAAGTTTGGTTGATGACAAGCAATAAAATTAGCATTGCTAATTAAATATGAAGAATAAATTGGGTCTGGACCAAAACGTAAATGAGATACTGTTTGAGCTCCTGCTTTTTTAGAATCATAAACAAAATATCCTTGCACATAATTATCGGTAGTTTCACCAATAATTTTAATAGAGTTTTTATTTGCTCCAACTGTACCATCTGATCCTAAACCATAAAACATACAATTAAAAGTATCTTTACTTAATTTAAATGTTGGATCGTATGTTAAACTTGTATGTGTTACATCATCATTAATACCTATTGTGAAATGGTTTTTAGGAGAATTTTTTTCTAATTCATCAAAAATACCTTTTACCATTGCAGGCGTGAATTCTTTTGAAGAAAGACCATAACGACCACCAACAATAGTTGGCATATAATCACTCATTTCAACAAATGAAGTTACAACATCTAAATATAATGGTTCACCTACACTTCCTGGCTCTTTTGTTCTATCTAATACAGCTACCTTTTTAACTGTTTTAGGTAATCTTTCTAAGAAATCAGCTACTGAGAATGGACGATATAAACGAACAAATAATGTTCCTACTTTTTCACCATTTTCAACAAGTGTTTCAACAGTTTCATTAACTGGTCCTTCACCAGAACCCATAATAATAATTACTTTTTCTGCTTCTGGGTGTCCTACATAATGAAATAAGCTATATCTTCTTCCTGTTTGTTTATAGAATTCATCCATTGTATCTTGAACAATTCCAGGAACTTTTTGAAAATATGTATTTGCAGCTTCACGTGCTTGAAAAAATACATCAGGGTTTTGTGCTGTTCCTCTTAATAAAGGATTATCAGAATCTAATGCGTTTTTCTTAAGTTGCATTACGTTTTCTTCTGGCATCATTGATTTAATAACTGAATCAGGTATCTCATCAATTTTAGAAATTTCATGTGAAGTTCTAAAACCATCAAAAATATTCATAAAAGGTACTCTACTTTTTAAAGTAGCTACTTGAGAAATTAATGCAAAATCATGTGCTTCTTGAACATTTCCTGCAAATAACATAGAGAAACCTGTTGAACGAGCTGACATCACATCTGAGTGATCTCCAAAAATTGATAATGCGTGTGTAGCCAATGTTCTTGCAGCAACGTGTATAACATTTGGCAATAATTCACCAGCAATTTTATACATATTAGGAATCATTAATAATAATCCTTGTGATGCTGTAAAGGTAGTTGTAAGAGCTCCACCTTGTAAAGAACCGTGAACAGCACCTGCTGCTCCAGCTTCACTTTGCATCTCTACAATTCTAGGAACATTATTCCAAATGTTTTTTTGTCCATTTGAACTATATACATCAACATGCTCACCCATAGGTGATGCAGGTGTAATTGGATAAATAGCACAAACTTCGTTTGTTTTGTGTGCAATAATTGCAACTGCTTCATTAGCGTCACAAATTAATTTTTTTTTCTCTTCTTTCATTATACTTTATATTTATACTTAATAATTTGCAAAATGAATAGTTAATATAGATTTTATTTGCAAATTATATTTAATTCACTATTCCATTTAATGTGGTAAAATTATAGTAATTAAGTAAAGATTATAATGACATATATCAGCTAAATAGCTTCAGAAATTATTTGGAATTAATAAAAATTACGATTTTAAATGTTTGATTTACATATATTTAAACAACCAAATTTCATAAAGACAAGAAAAAGTGTAACAAAACACACAAAATAAAAGATTGAATAATCTTCAACTTTTAGTAAAAATTATTAAATTATTATCAAAAAGAAGTTGATAAAAAGTTTTACAGTTTAAATTACTCACAATTCATTCTTTTAAAAAGTAAAAGAATGAATTATGAGTATAAATAATGAAGAAATTATTTATTTTATAATGAAACTAACTTATAGAAGTTAATAGTACCTGTTTTTATTATTTGTTTAAGTACATTTTTCTACGAGAATATAACTCATAAAATTGATCGTCTTTTAAACTATCTATAAACAAAATACTTTCACCGGTAGATTTCATTTCAGGCCCTAATTTTTTATCAACATTAGGAAATTTATTAAATGAAAATACTGGTTGCTTTATAGCATAACCTTCTAATTGAGGGTTAAAGTTAAAATTTTTTACCTTATTTACGCCCAACATTACTTTTGTAGCATAATTAACATAAGGTTCTTTATAAGCTTTTGAAATAAAAGGTACGGTACGCGAAGCTCTAGGGTTTGCTTCAATAATATAAACAATATCATCTTTAATCGCAAACTGAATATTTATCAACCCAACCGTTCTTAAAGCCAATGCAATTTTTTTTGTATGATCCTTTATTTGTTGCATTACAAATTCACCCAAGTTAAATGGAGGCAAAGTTGCATTTGAATCTCCCGAATGAACACCACAAGGCTCAATATGTTCCATAATTCCAATAATATAAACATCTTCACCATCACAAATTGCATCAGCCTCTGCTTCAATAGCACCATCTAAATAATGATCTAACAATAATACATTATTCGGTATTTTTCGAAGTATATCAACAACGTGTTTTTCTAATTCTTCTTTATTGATAACAATTTTCATTCCTT
>NZ_CALAEQ010000218.1 GCF_937891065.1 uncultured Lutibacter sp.
AAAGACGAATAAATTGTATATTGCGCACTTATATGAAGAGTAAAAAAACACATATATTATTAATAATAGGAATTGTAATTATTTCATACTCTTCACGTGCTCAAACTATAAACATAGAAGAAGAAAATAGTTTAAAATTTCAAACTCACTTTTTTGAAGCGTTAAAAGAAAAAGCTATTAAAAATTATAGTAAAGCCATTGAAAATTTAGAAAAATGTTATGAAATTGACTCATTAAATATGGCAGTTCATTTTGAATTATCAAAAAATAAACTTGAATTAAATAACTATTTTGAAGCTGAATTATTTATAAATAAAGCATTATTAAGTGAGCCAAAAAATAGCTATTTATTACAACAAAAAGTAGGGATTTTTCAAGAACAACAAAATTATAGTAAAGCCATTGAAACTCAAAAATTACTTGTTGAATTAGAACCAAAATTTACCAATAAATTAATTTTACTCCATATTCAAAATAAAGATTTTAAAATTGCAGAAAAACTAATTATTGAAACTGAAGAAAATGCACTTTCAACACCAAGAATTAAAGCATTTAAAAATTATCTTAAAAATGTAGATAAGCTAAATGCTATTAAGAGTTATAAAGAAAATTTAATAATTTCAATATTGGATATTAAAAGCTTAAGAGAAAAGTACAATCAAAAGAAAGAATATAAAACGCTACAAGAAATTTTAAATAAAGAAGTTGAAAGTGAGCTTTTTAATGAATTATATATAGATAGTAAAAATGCATTAGAACTATTTCCGGCACAACCTTATTTATATAAAATGAATGGAATTGCACTAAATAAATTAGGGAAATATAATGAAGCAAAAGACGTTTTAACTCTTGGCATCGATTTTGTTATAGATGATACAACTATGGAAGCTGATTTTTACGAACAACTTTCTATAAGTTACGAAGGAATAAAACAACATAATGACGCTTTAAAATATAAACAGAAAGCTGAAGAGTTAAGAAATAAACAATAAATGAAACATTATATAAAAATATTAATCCTAATTTTATTAGTTGTTACGTCTTGTAAAACAACTAAAAACACATCAGGAATAAGTATTGTTGATGTACTTTCAACAAATAAAATAATTAACAACCATTACACTAATAATTTTAATCAACAAACGGTTAGTGCAAATCTTAAAGCAAAATATAATAGTAAAAAGACGTCTGCAACGGTAAGTATTAAATTGAGATTAGAAAAAGATAAAACTATTTGGATGAGTGCAACCAAATTTGGAATACCTTTAGCGAAAGTTAAAATCACTCCCGAAAGAGTAATTTATTACGAAAAATTAGAGAGAACTTATTTTGATGGAGATTTTTCGTTATTAAGTAAATGGTTAGGTACAGAGTTAGATTATGATAAAGTTCAAAATATATTATTAGGTCAGGCTGTTTTAAATTTGAAAAAAGGAAAATACAATTCTAAAATTGACAATAACTTATATGAGTTGTCACCTAAAAAGGAGAATGAATTGTTTGGTATTTTATTTTTTATGAATCCTGATAATTTTAAAGTAAATAAACAAGAAATAAGACATCCAAAAAAACAACAATTATTATCAGTTTCGTATTCAAATTATAACGAAATTGAGGGTGAACAATTTCCTGAAAACATTAATATTAGAGCTACAGATAATAAAAATTTAACCACTATTAATATTGAATATCGGTCAGTTGAATTTAATAATGATTTGACTTTTCCGTTTTCAATCCCTAGTGGTTACAAAGAAATTAGTTTAAAATAATGCAGTTTAAATTAAAGCACTTCCTTTTTATACTATCACTAATACTTAGTGTAAATATCTCCGCTCAAAAAACGAAACGCCAAGTATTAGAGGCACGACGTGTACAAAATCAAAAAGATCAAATTTATATCAACGCCTTGCTTTCAAATACAAAAAGAAAAGAGCAAAATGTATTGAGTGATTTAAGCGATTTAAAATATAAAATTAAAACACGTGAGAGTTTAATTACAGCAATTACAAACGAATCTAATGAACTTGACAACGAGATTTATATAAATCAGCTTGAAATAAACCAAAACAAACGAGATTTAGAAGCCTTAAAAAAAGACTATGCTGATATGATTTATAAATCATATAAAAGTAAATCTCAAAACAGTAGAATTATGTTTTTGTTATCTTCTGAAAATTTTCTTCAAGGATATAAAAGGTTTCAATATATGAAGCAGTATACATCTTTTAGAAAAAAACAAGGAGAAGAAATTCAGCAAAAAACAATTGAATTACAGGTTTTAGTAGATACTTTAAAATTAAAAAAAGACTTAAAACAAAAATTATTATCTCAAGAAAAAAAGGAAAAGACACTTGTTGAAAAAGAAAAAAAAGAACAAGAAAATTTATTAAGTGAAGTAAAAAAGAAGGAAAATAAATATAAAAGACAGATTAAACAATTTCAAAAAGAAGAAGCTCGTATTGATGCATTAATTGACAAAGCAATTAGAGATGCTATTGCAGCTTCAAACAAAAAAGCAGGAGCTACACCGAGTAAATCTGCTGAGTTTACATTGACAGCTGAAGCCAAAGAGTTAGCTTCAAAATTCACATTAAATAAAGGGAAATTACCTTGGCCAGTTGAAAAAGGATATGTTTCAACTTATTATGGAAAACAACCACATCCAATTGTGAAATCAGCTACTATTCAAAGTAATGGTGTTAGAATTACTACAGAAAAAGGTAGCAAAGCTAGAGCTGTTTTTGAAGGAACTGTTTTGGCTGTTCAAGTAATGTCCGGAAATAAAAAAGCAGTCTTAATACAACACGGAAATTATATTTCGGTATATAAAAATTTAGAAAATGTTGTTGTTAATACAGGTGATAAAGTACAAACCAAAGAAGTTATTGGGACTATTTTTACCGATAAAATTACCGATAAAACAATTTTAGGATTTGTGTTGTCAGATAATACAAAAACTGAAAATCCTACAAATTGGATTTATAAAATGTAATCTAACTCAAAAACAATGCTTTTAATTCAGTAGCATCAGATGGTTTCATTTTTCCAGAAAGAATTAAACTTAATTGTTTTCTTCTTAAAGCACCTTCATACCGCTCTTTTTCTAAAGCGGTTTCAGGTTTAATTTTTGGAATAGCTATAGGAGTTCCAGTATTATCTACAGCAACAAAAGTATAAATACCTTCATTTACCTTGCTACGTTCCTGAGATTCTCTGTCTTCACTCCAAACATCAACATAAATTTCCATAGATGATTTGAAAGCACGTGTTACTTTAGCTTCAATAGTAACAACACTACCAACAGGAACTGCTCTGTTAAAAGCTACGTGATTTACAGATGCGGTTACAACTATTCTTCTAGAATGGCGTCGTGCGGCAATACTACAAGCTCTATCCATTCTTGCTAATAATTCACCACCAAATAAATTTCCTAACGGATTGGTTTCACCAGGTAAAACAATATCAGTTAATACCGTTAAAGATTCTTTAGGAGTTTTTATCATAACTTGTAATTTTAAGCAAAGATATTGCTATTTTATTAAAAAATAGAATGTAAAAAAATGGAGTTTTAGTATTCTTTTACCAGCAACCAAGCGTCTTCAGAATCTGTTTCTTTAATGGTGTTTAAAGTATTGATAGCTTCATTTAGAGCGTTAAAACTCTCGTAAGAAACTTGTGTTAAATTCCATTTATTAATGCCTAAAATTTTAGCATTAAAACCTTTTTCTAATAATTGGTGTAGTTTTTTTTCAGCATTTTCAGGTTCTCTAAATGCGCCTGCAATAATGTGATAATTATAAGTTTCTTTTGCCACATTTAAGGTAATTGTAGGTAGCGGATTGCTAATTACAAAAGTAGCTTCTTGTATAGTTTTTTCAACTTGCTGCTGTTGTTCATTGCTTTTAGCAACTAAATTGTTGTATTCAAATTTTTGGTATTCTTTCCAGCCAACGGTTCCTAAAGCAAAAATAATTGCAGCTGCAGCAGCATATTTAATGAATACAGGTGTTTTTCTTTTGTTTTCTTCCGAAGGAAGAATAGGAGCAATTGTTTCTAATTGTTTTACTTTTTCTTTGTAAGCAATACGCTTCACAGCAGGTGAAACATAAGAGTTTAATCCAAATGAGGAAGTTAAATAATTAACAACAGTGTTAGGTTCAAAAATTAGTTGACCTTCTGAATTTAAATGAAAAGAACCAATATTATCTAGTTCAAGTTCTTCTTTAATTAAAGAATGATTCCAAGTTGCAACTTGTTCTTCAATAATAGCATTCGCTTCAGAATAAGAAATGTTTTCAGTAGTCGCTATATAATTTGCTAATAACCCATCGTTATTTTGCAAGTGCGAATTAAATGTTAGTTGTTTTGAAGGCGCATAAAAAGTATGCGTAAAATGATTCACTTTTGCAGAAATTTTGTTGGTTACAAAACCACCAAAATTTGGTATAATCACACATTCGTATCTGTATAATAAATCGCTTATGTAGTTTGCTATTGTCATTAAAACAAATATATAAGAAAATCACCCTTAAAAATAAGAGTTGTTACATTTTTTATTAACAATAATTTTATATATTGACAATCAAATTGTTAAAATATGCTTGAAGAAGATTTGCTATACGTTTTAGCGCTACAACGTGTAAAAGGTATAGGTGATATTAACGCGAAAAAGTTAATATCCCATTGTGGAAGTGCAAAAAATGTACTTACTGCTAAGCGACACACCCTTGAAAAAATTAATGGAATAGGCTCTTTTACACTTAAAAATTTATTTGATTCAGCTAATTTAAAAGAAGCTGAAAAAGAACTTCAATACATTCAAAAAAATAGTATTGAAACTCTTTATTTTAAAGACCAAAACTATCCTGAAAAATTAAAACATTGTGTTGATGCTCCTATTTTATTTTTTAAAGAAGGAAATTTTGAATTAAAGAATCAACCAATTATTAGCATTGTTGGAACTCGAAATATGACGAGTTACGGAAGAGGTTTCTGTGAAAAATTAGTTTTTGATTTAAAAGAGTACAATCCAATTATTGTAAGTGGTTTTGCTTATGGAGTTGACATTTGTGCTCACAGAGCTGCTTTAAAAAATAATTTACAAACCATAGGAGTTTTAGCACACGGTTTTGAAGAAGTATATCCGAAATCTCATAAAAAATATGTTTCAGAAATCAATAAAAATGGTGGATTTATTACCGATTTTTGGCATAATGATGAATTACAGCGCGAAAATTTTTTAAAACGAAATAGAATAGTTGCAGGTATTTCTGAAGCAACTATTATTATTGAATCGGCTGAAAAAGGAGGTTCTTTAGTTACGGCAGATATTGCAAATTCATATAGTAGAGATGTTTTCGCGGTTCCCGGAAGAACTAGCGATGTGTATAGTAAAGGTTGCAATAATTTAATTAAAAGAAACCAAGCTGCTATTTTAACTTCGGCCACCGATTTAATTGAATTTTTAAATTGGGAGTTAGAAACAAAACAACCAAAAGTTATTCAAAAGCAATTATTTATTGAATTGACTGAAGTTGAGCAATTAATTTATGACTTTCTATTAAAAAACGGAAAACAACTATTAGATTTAATTTCTTTGAATTGTAAATTGCCAATTCATCAAACAACCACAACTTTATTTAATTTAGAAATGAAAGGTGTTGTAAAACCACTACCGGGAAAATTGTTTGAAGCAGTTTAAGTTTCAGCAATAAATTTTAAATATTGGCATCAAAGAGTTTATAATTGGTATTTTTGTGGCTTAAAAAATAAATATGATTAAAATTCCAAAACAGGCCAAAGCACTTATTTTTGATTTAGATGGAACCGTTGCAGACACCATGAAAAATCATTTAAAATCTTGGCAAGAAGCAGTTTCACCTTATGGAATAGATTTTAATGCAGATTTATTTATGAGTTTAACAGGTAAGCCAAGAACAGCCACCATTTTAAAGTTAAATGAACAATTTGGAACCAATATGGATCCTATTGCTGTTGGAAAAGTAAAAGGTGCTAGTTTTAATACCTTAGTTGATTTCACCAAAGAAATTTCTGTAGTAGCAGATGTTGTTAGGAAGTATCATACTATTTTACCAATGTCTATTGGAACAGGAAGTACTAGAAATGGCGCAAGAAAAACGTTGGAAGTTATTGAAATGAGTCATTATTTTGATTTCGTAATCACATCGAATGATATTTCTAACCCAAAACCACATCCTGAAACATTTTTGAAATGTGCTGAATTAATGAAAGTTCACCCACATAATTGTGTTGTTTTTGAAGATGGAATATTAGGGATTGAAGCAGCAAAAGAAGCTGGAATGATGGTGATTGACGTTAATGATTATTATAAAATGGAGTTTACTATTTAAAATTGGC
>NZ_CALAEQ010000219.1 GCF_937891065.1 uncultured Lutibacter sp.
AATAGATATTTAGGATTTGTTGTTTTCATTTTTAAGCGTTTTTAATTTACAATTTTATAAGTCTTTTTTCCTTCTTCAGACTCTATTAATACTAAATACATTCCTTTTTTAAATTGAAAAGGAATTGAAATTTGTGATTCACTCAATAAATTTGCGGTTACTTTTACCAATTGCTGCCCTAACATATTAAAAATAAGTACGTTATTTAATTTTAATTCACTTGGTTTGTTAATGATAATACTGTTGTTTTTATTGTAATAAACATTTATAGTTTTTTCTAAAACTACATCGTCTACAACTAACATTTCTTCTTTAGGTTTAAAAACAAGCTTAAACCTGTCTAAATATTCACCTGTAGGCAAATTTGGAATAAAATTAGCTGTACTTAAATTATATATTGTATCTAAAACAACATCTTTAAGATATACGTTTTTATCAAAATTTTCAACAGCATCTAACATAATAGTATGCACACCTTCTTCTTCAATTATTAAACCCAAAGGAAATTCAACCGCATCTTCAAAAGCACCAACACCTTGTATTACGTATTTTTTAGTTAAATCGTTTTCAATAATATAAAAAAGTTCATCTTCTCTTGGCCCAGACATAATAGCATCATATCCTCTATTGTATTTCATATCGGCTGGTGAGTTTGGTAAAAACCCCAAAGCCAATTGCCTATGAAAACCTTCTGGATCTTCGTATCCTATTCTAATAAAACTATTTACTTCTTTAGTTATTTTTGAACTGGAATTTTTATAAAAAACCGAGGCGCCTGAGCCTTCAGTTATAAAAGTTCTTTGCGCATTGTTAAAAACAATTGAAGTTCCAGCTCCAGTAGCCTCAACAATAAAACTCTGACCAACTGCAATATGTCTTTCTGGTATAGTACCTGAAGCACCTCCTAAACCATCAATAGATGAAATTACTGACGGGGCAACTCCCGTTGTTAAATTTCTAATTGCATAACCTCCCAAATAATCTGCTGTATAATGTGAAGGTGAACCTCCATCTACCCAAAATTCTATTTGATCAAAAACACCTAAGTTATCTGTAATAAATTGCCAAGAATCTAGCGCTGATGGATATGGATTCCCAATTAATAAACTCTGCGCTGAAGCGATGGTAAATGAATAATTTCCATTGTTAGGTGTGCCTTTAAAAACAAAATTTTGATTCGCAGCTCCTGTCCCTTTCATGATATATCCTTCGCCAGGCGCTAAACCAGTACTTTGATTAATTGAATTCCAACCTGATGCAGCAGGGTTTGTATACAACCATTGCGTACTTATTGTTAAAGGCGTTGTAACATTTCCTCCAACAACTGTAGCCGGAACACCATTATAGGGAGAGCCAGAATTAAATAGTACTTGCTGTGGGGTAAAAGAATTTATGATGGCATCTGTACCATCAAACAAACCACCATTTAAAGAAAAAGTTCCAGAATTATTTACAGGTGATGACCAAAAATTATAGGCCGTTGTTGTTGAAACACCTTGTTGATCTCTTAATAATTTTCCTGATCCTGAATTGGGAATATTATTTACTTGTATCAACTGCGCTTCGCCTACTAAACGTAAATCTCCAGCAGTTAAAGAAACTGCATTCTCAACAAATAAACCAAAACTGTCAGTTATTGAAACTCCCATTAAAGTATTGTCAACTTCTAAATTGTAAAAATTAGCAGTATTTGCAGTTCCAGAGATAGTTTGAATAGCATTTACCGAACTTTTAAAAGAAGTGGTTCCAGATACTGAAGTTGTAATTCCGTTATTTATAAAATTATTGTTTAAATATAAATCGCCATCATTGTTATGGGTTGCCGCCGATTTATTTGTATATTCATCGCCGAAATAAACTGTTGTAGATGGTTCAATTTGCAAAGTACCTTCATTAACTATTTGTGAAAAAATAGCAATGTTGAAAATTAAATAGAAACATAAAAAAGTAAGATATTTTTGTTTCATGATTGAATATTTTGCAGTTACACAGTACAAATATACACTAAAACAGTAACATAAATACTATAAACGGTATGTTTTTTTAAACAAATGGTAAATATTAACACTTAATAGTCAATTTATTACAAAATACGATGCAAAAAAAACGACTTTTCCTTTTAGATGCTTATGCTTTAATTTTTCGCGGATATTATGCACTTATTAAAAATCCAAGAATAAATTCGAAAGGGATGGATACTTCTGCCATTTTAGGATTTACCAATTCTTTATTAGATGTAATAAAACGTGAAAATCCTGATCATTTAGCTGTTGCTTTTGACAATGGAGGTTCACATGCACGTACTGAAGCTTTTCCTGAGTACAAAAAAAACCGTTCTGAAACTCCCGAAGCGATTAGAATTGCTGTTCCATACATTCATAAAATATTGGAAGCTATGCATATTCCAATTATTGAAAAAGAAGGTTTTGAAGCTGATGATTTGATTGGAACACTCTCAAAACAAGCTGAAAAAGAGGGGTTTCAAACTTTTATGGTCACTCCTGATAAAGATTTTGCGCAACTGGTTTCAGAGAATATTTTCATGTACAAACCTTCTAGAATGGGAAATGGCATTGAAATTTGGGGAATTCCTGAAGTACAAAAAAGATTTGAAATTGAACGCCCTGAACAAGTAATTGATTATTTAGGAATGATGGGTGATGCGGTAGATAATATTCCTGGATTACCTGGAGTAGGTGATAAAACTGCCAAGAAGTTTTTGAAAGAATACGGAAGTATGGAAAATTTATTGGCAAATACACATGAACTTAAAGGCAAAATGAAAGAGAAAATTGAGGCAAACAAAGACCTTGGCATACTTTCTAAGCAGCTGGCTACAATCATGTTAGATTGCCCAGTTAAATTTAACGAAAAAGATTATGAGTTAAATCATCCAGACCTTGAAAAAACAAATGAAATTTTTAAAGAATTAGAATTCAGAAGAATCGCTGAAAGTTTGCCTAAAATATTTAAATCACATCCCGAAATTAACCCAACAACCCAAATTGAAGAAGTTCTTCCTTCTCCCAAAACACCAACTTCTGCAACACAACAATTCGATTTGTTTTCAACACCCACTGAAAACTCTTCAGAGGAAGTTAGTGATACAGGTTATAAAACTTCTCAAAATAGCAATCATTTTTATCAATTTATAGATTCACCATTAGCCAGAAAATTATTTATTCGTAAGTTATTAGAACAAAAATCAGTCAGTTTTCATATTGAAACTATAGGAAACAATGCAATTGAAGCTGATGTAGTAGGACTTTCATTTTCTTATGAAAATGGTAAAGGATATTTTATATTACTTTCTGAGGATACCAATAAAACACAAGAAATAATAGAAGAATTTCGTCCGTTTTTTGAAAATGAAAACATTGAAAAAGTTGGTCATGATATTAAACACACCATTAAAATATTAAATAATTATTCCATCGCAGTAAAAGGAAATTTATTTGACACTATGTTAGCGCATTATTTAACAAATCCAGATATGCGCCACGATTTAAATGTACTTTCTGAAACGTATCTAAATTATCAGCCAAAAGGTTTAGAATCATTAATTGGAAAAAAAGGGAAAAACCAACTTTTATTGCGTGAAATTGAGCTCAAAAAAATAGCTGATTACACTGTTGAAATTGCAGATTTAACGTTTCAATTAAAAGATATTTTTGAAAAAGATTTAGAAAAAAACAACCTCACTAAATTATATACTGAAATTGAAATTCCATTACTTCGTGTTTTGGCTTCCATGGAGTTGGAAGGTATTAAATTGGATGCTGAGTTTTTAAATTCATTATCAGAAAATTTAGTTGAAGATATTCAAAAATTAGAAAAAAGCATTTATGCACAAGCTGATATTGAATTTAATTTAGCATCACCAAAACAATTAGGAGATGTTTTATTTGAACATTTAAAACTAGTTGCAAAACCTAAAAAAACAAAAACTGGACAATATGCCACTGGTGAAGAAATTTTATCAAAATTAGCTTCAGAACATCTAATTGTGAGAGAAATATTAGAATGGAGAAGCTTAGTGAAATTAAAAAACACGTATGTTGATGCTTTACCAAATGAAATAAATGAAAAAACAGGGCGAATTCACACAACATACAGTCAAGCAGTTGCTGCAACTGGAAGATTGAGTTCTAACAATCCTAACCTTCAAAACATTCCTATTAGAACAGAACGCGGAAGGCAAGTTAGAAAAGCATTTGTACCTAGAGATGAAAATTACAGCTTAGTTGCTGCCGATTATTCTCAAATTGAACTTCGTATTATTGCTGCTTTAAGTGACGATGATAGTATGATAGCATCGTTTAAAAGAGGTGAAGATATTCACGCGGCAACAGCTGCAAAAGTATTTAATGTTCCTTTAAATGAAGTGACTAGAGAACAACGTGGAGACGCTAAAGCAGTTAATTTTGGTATTATTTATGGACAGGGAGCTTTTACATTGTCTCAACAATTAAATAAATCTAGAACTGAAGCAAAGGAATTAATAGACAATTATTACAATTCATTTCCTAAACTAAAACAATACATTGCTAATCAAGTTGATTTGGCTCGTGATAATGGTTATGTTGAAACAATTTTAGGTCGTAGAAGGTATTTAAAAAATATCAATTCACACAATGCTATTGTTCGTGCAGGTGATGAAAGAAATGCTGTAAATGCACCTATACAAGGAAGTGCCGCCGATATTATTAAAATAGCAATGATAAAAATTGATGCATTATTAAAAAAAGGCAATTACAAATCAAAAATGTTACTACAAGTTCATGATGAATTGGTTTTTGATATGCACAATGATGAAAAGGACATTCTAAAAACACTCATTATTAAAGAAATGGAACATGCTTTTGAATTTTCAGTACCTTTGACCGTTGATTTAGGCGAGGGACAAAACTGGCTAGAAGCACATTAAAATATTTAGTTGATGTTAAAAATATTATTCCCCAAACGATTTTCTTTAGTAAAAACTTTTGCTGCTACATTTTTAGCGTTTGCTTTTATTATTAGACTTACACTTTATTTTTGGTCTTTTAGTGAAATTGATTTTTCTTTCTTAAATTTTATCGAAATTTTTGGAATGGGGTTTTTATTTGATCTTGGTTGTCTTTCATATATATTAGCATTTTATTCCATTTATTTACTACTGCTCCCAACTAAATTTTATGGAAGTAAAGTTGATAAAATTCTTACACATATCACATATGCCTTGGTGCTGTTTGTTATGATGTTTTCATTTTTAGCTGAACTTACTTTTTGGGAAGAATATCAAAAACGATTTAACTTTATAGCTGTAGATTATTTATTATATACCTACGAAGTAGTTCAAAACATACACCAATCCTATCCACTACCTCTTATTGTTGGAGTTTTAATTATTGTTACTTATTTCTCCATAAAAATAGCCAAACGCAAAAATGCATTTAACGCTACTTTTAACAATACGAATTCATTTTTAACAAAACTGGTTCCTGCACTCTTTTGGATAATCGTATTAAGTAGTTTTCATTTAAACGTAAAAAACAGTCAAGCAGAAAAATTTTCAAATCAATATGAAAACGAAATAACAAAATCTGGTATCTATTCTTTTTTTGCTGCCTACAACAATAATGAGTTAAATTATAATGAGTTTTACCATACACAGCCGTTAGACAACGTTTATAAAAGTATTAGAAAATTAGTATTAGCTGAAAATGATAGTTTAACAGGCAATCAAAACAGCATTAAAAGAACTATTGTTAATGAAGGTAAAGAACAATTACCAAATGTTATTTTTATAGGTTTAGAAAGTGTAAGCGCTGAATTTATGGAACGATTTGGAAATGAAAAAAAATTAGTTCCTACGATAGATTCTTTAGCTAAAGAATCTGTTTTTTTTACTAATTTACAAGCAACTGGCACAAGAACTATTAGAGGAATGGAAGCGATTGCACTTTGCATTCCGCCAACACCTGGCAGAAGCATTGTAAAACGAAAAAATAACAACAATCTTTTTACTATTGGTGAAGTTTTTAAACAAAAAGGATATTCTCGTACCTTCTTTTATGGAGGAGATGGTCATTTTGATAATATGAATATTTTCTTTGCAAACAATGGTTTTGATATTGTAGATAGAAAAAAGAAACATCGTTTTAATGAAATATTTCCAACCAAAAGAACCCAAATTACCGATAACGAAGTTACTTTTGAAAACGCTTGGGGTGTTTGTGATGGCGATTTATATACTAAAGTTTTAAAAGAGGCGGATAGTCAGCACAACCAAAAACAACCTTTTTTTAATTTTATAATGACAAGTAGTAATCACAAGCCATATTCATATCCTGATGGTGTTGTAGATATTCCTTCTGGGAAAAATAGAAATGGGGCTTTAAATTATACTGATAAAGCTTTTCAACAATTTTTGAATGAAGCAAAAAATAAACCTTGGTTTAAAAACACCGTATTTGTAGTTGTGTCAGACCATTGTGCTTATAGCGCAGGAAGATCAGAAATTAATGTACAAAGTTACCATGTTCCAGCTTTTATTTACAATCTTCAAAATACAAATCCTATAGAAGTAAATAAACTAAGCTCTCAAATTGATATATTTCCTACACTTTTCGGGTATTTAAATTGGACTTATGAATCTAATTTTTTTGGAAAAGACATCACTAAAATGAAACCAAAAGACGAAAGAGCTTTAATTGCAAATCATAGAAAATTAGGACTTTTAAAAGGTGATGATCTTTTAATTTTAGATAGCCATAATAATCATAAATTTTATAATTGGAATAGTAAAAATAACGAATTAACCGTTAAAAAAACTGATTCATTGTTTCTAAATGAAACCATCTCCTACTACCAAACTGCATTTGATTTATTTAAAAATGAAGGGTTAAAAATTAAACATTAATTAATAGCAATATTTCATCCCTTTTTATAACGTTTTTTCCACTAAATTAATTTGTGAAATTTCTTAAGAAATACACCTAACTTACAGTTTGTTATATAAATATTTAATTGTACATTTGCACTCCCTTTTTAGGGACAAAAAATAAATGTTTAACTATAACAAAGAATTTAATTGTGAATACATTAAGTTACAAAACAGTGTCAGCTAACAAAAATACCGTTACTAAAGAGTGGGTATTAGTTGATGCAGACGGCCAAACGTTGGGTCGTCTAGCTTCTAAAATAGCGATGCTAATTAGAGGTAAATACAAACCAAATTACACTCCTCACGTAGATTGTGGAGACAATGTAGTGGTTATCAACGCAGAGAAAATTACATTATCTGGAAAAAAATGGAGTGACAAATCTTACATTCGTCACACAGGTTACCCAGGTGGACAAAGATCATTAACTGCAACAGAAATGTTCGAAAAAGACCCAACACGTCTTGTTGAAAAAGCAGTAAAAGGGATGTTACCTAAAAACAAATTAGGTAGTGCTTTGTACAGAAATTTGTATGTGTACGCAGGTACAGAACATCAACAAACTGCACAAACACCTAAAGTTATTAACCTTAACGATCTTAAATAATGGATACAATACATAAAATAGGTAGAAGAAAAACGGCTGTTGCTCGTATTTATCTTTCTGAAGGAAAAGGAAACATTGTAGTTAATAAGAAAGATTATAAAAACTATTTCACTACTTCTCATTTACAATATAAAATAATGCAAGCTTTAAATTTAAC
>NZ_CALAEQ010000220.1 GCF_937891065.1 uncultured Lutibacter sp.
TTTGATAACCCTCTAAATAATAACTTACATTATTATAATTATCTTTTAATTTTAGTCTGTCATTTGATAATTCAATAATATCAAAATCGTAATAACCATCTAAATTATGATCAATTTCAAGAATTCCATTATAAGTGTCATAATATCCAATTTGAATTCCATACCCATTTCCTGTAGCTCCAATACCAACTAAATTATTATTTGCATATAATTTCCCATTGATAAATGAAATTGTAAACGCTTTTGATAGAAAAGGTACATCGCCATTTCCTGTTGTACTATTATAATCTACATACCATAAATCATAAGCCGTAACTACATCTTCTAGGTTTACATAATAATATGGATCATTAATATCGTCTATTACAACACTACAAAACGTAAATGATAATCCAATAAACATTGTCGCAAAAAGTAATTTTAAAGTTCTCATAATCATTTATTTTATTGGTTATACTTCAATAATTTCAAATTCTATGCCAAAAAAATTATATTTACGTATTATTAGTTTTTCAACACTAAAAATTTACTGGAATGAGTTTAAAAATAAATTGGGGAATTATAGGACTTGGAGGTATCGCTCATAAATTTGCATCTGATTTATTGTTAGTTGAAAATTGCTCATTGGAAGCTGTAGCTTCTAGAAGTTTGGAAAAAGCTGAAGTGTTTTCTAAACAATATAATTCAGCTAATTTTTATGGTTCTTATGAAGAATTGTTACAAAATAAGCTAGTTGATATTATTTATATCGCAACACCTCATAATTCTCATGAACGTTATACCATTTTATCTTTAAATTATAAAAAAGCTGTTTTATGTGAAAAGCCTTTTGCTATTAACAGAAAGCAGGTTTTTAAAATGATTGAAGCTTCAAAAAACAACGCTCTTTTTTTAATGGAAGCCATGTGGACTCGATTTAATCCAAGTATAAAAAAGATAAAAAGGATTATTGATAACGGTGAAATTGGAGAAATAAAATATATAAATGCTGATTTTTCTTTTAAAGCAAACACATCTATTCAACGTATTTATGATAAAGAGTTAGGTGGAGGTTCCTTACTCGATATTGGTATTTACCCTGTTTTTTTAGCTTATTTAATATTGGGGATTCCGAACAAAATACAAGCAAACGCGCACTTTTATGAGTCTGGAGCAGATTCTCAATTAGCTATGTTATTTAATTACGAAAATGCACATGCTATATTATTTAGCAGCTTTAATGCAACGTCAAAAAGAATTGCAAAAATAAGTGGCACCTTGGGTGAAATTAATATTGATATGCCTTGGAATGAAACAGATTCTTTTTCAATCCAATTAAACAATGAAGCTGAAGAATTTATATCATTACCAACTATTGGAAGAGGCTATTCACATCAAATTATTGAATGTAATACTTGTCTTAGACAGCATAAAATTGAAAGCGAAATTTGGTCACATCAAAATAGTTTAGAACTTATAACTTTGTTAGATACTATTAGGAATGAAATTAACTTGTCTTATAATGAAGATTTTTTATAATTAATATTTTTCAGTAGATTTTATTTCAACTACCTCATCAATTTTATAATAATATGTCTTATTATCGAGCAAATAACTTACAATCGCTTCATCTTTTTTAAGTGAAAAAGGGATATTTAAAGATTTATTTATAGGTGTATTTCCATACTCATTTACAGGGTCTTCATGTAAAATATAATCCTTTTTTGTATTAGGAAGTGAATAAACGCCTACAAAAATGGGGAATTCTGTACTTATATCTCTTTTCAAGGGAACTTTCTTACTTCTAAAAAAAACAGTATCTAACTCAATATCCTGATGGTCGATTGTGACAACAATTTTAATTCCTTTTACTCCTGGTTGGCCACCAACCCAAGTATTGTAGGTTGCTTTTGTAACTTTAAAAGGGTGATTAACTTTAGTTAAGTCTTTTGTTGAGCTACAAAATGAAAATGATAACAAAATGATTGCTGCACTTAAAATGGTTCCTAATTTATTCATAACTATAGTGTGTTTTTTAGAATATATACAAACTGTATACCAAACTACAAAAAAAGAGCTTATCAAAATTGATAAGCTCTTTTAAAATTTCAAGTAAGAATATTAATCAAATTTATTCACGCAATTTTTAAAATTCTTAATTTACTTATTTATTCAATGTTTCAGATTTAGAAAATTTGGCTTCACCTAATTGTTCAATGCTTCAGCACCTCCAACAATTTCTAAAATTTCATTTGTTATTGCTGCCTGACGTGCTTTGTTATATGTTAATAATAAATCGTCACGTAATTCAGTTGCGTTGTCTGTTGCTTTATGCATTGCTGTCATACGAGCTCCATGTTCTGAGGCAAATGAATCTCTAATTGCTTTATACAATTGTGTTTTTAATGATTTTGGAATCAATTCTAACACAATTTCTACTTTTGTAGGTTCAAAAAGATAATCTGTATTTACTTTTATATCTCCTTTTATTGGTTCAATTGGTAAAAATTGTTCAATAGTTTCAATTTGTGTTGCTGCATTTTTAAATCGGTTATACACCAAATCAATTCTATCATACTCCCCTTCTGCAAATAAACTCATTAATTTTTCTGCAATAACAGCTACATTGTCAAAAGTTAAATCATCAAAAATATCGATATGATTTTCAATAACAGTATAGTTTTTAGCTAAAATATCGTTTCCTTTTTTACCAATAGTTAACAAATCAACTTGTTTACCTTTATAATTCTTTTCGATATTTTTAATAGTTGCTTTAATTACATTTGAATTAAAACCACCACACAAACCTCTATTTGAAGTAATTGGAACTAATAATACTTTTGAAACTTCTTTTTGCTCAGAATAAACTCCGCCAACTTCACCTTCCAAAGTTGCACTTAAACTTTGTAAAAGTTCTGTCAACTTATTAGCATACGGACGCATTTGAGTAATTGCATCTTGTGCTTTTTTCAACTTTGC
>NZ_CALAEQ010000221.1 GCF_937891065.1 uncultured Lutibacter sp.
TTAAAATATTTACTATAAAATTCGATATTAAAGAATCTATAAGTTATGATATTTATCACATTTTCAGCATTTTATGATATTTATATATTTTTATTTTATTTAGTTAAAAACCCGTAAAGAAATGAATCTTTACGGGTTTTAAATAAATGAAACTGTATCTTTTATTGAAGATATCTCATTTTAAATTTTATTTAAGTACAAAGTTTAACCTTGCAAATAAGAAACGTCCTCCAACACCAAATTGTTGAGCTCTTCTAGACCAGTCAAAACGACCAGAACTTCTGTTATTAAATTCATCGGCAGCTCTATCTGGATAGATATCAAATAAATTATTTGCACCTACAGTTATTGTAGTGCTTTCAGACATTTTGTAACCAAACGATAAATCCGTAACTAATTTCGATCCAAAAACTTGTTGGTTAGCTACCGTTGTAGTTGCTTCGGTAACTTCTCCAAACCAAACATTTCTTAAGAAAACATTAAATTTATCAGTTGTTAAGCTATTTGATAAATTAATTTTAGTACTTGGTACTGCTTCTTCTAAATAAACTCTACTGTCTTCAGGAAAATAGGTACCTACTAAGCCTGCATTTTCTAACACTTGAGAAGCATTAATACCACCTACTTGTACAGTTTTAGAAAATGTACCCGATAAATCAGATTTTAATTTTGCATTATCACCTAACAAAGCATCATGAGTTAAAACAATATCAATTCCTTTAGATTCAGTGTCAATTGCATTTGCAAAGAATGAAGCTGCAGAAGCATTTGCTTGAGCTAATAAATTATCTAATTCGGTTCCTGTGCCTGGACCTTTAAATTGACCAGTATAAACCACTCTATCATCAATTGATACAAAATAACCATCAACTGTTAAAGTTAAATGAGCTTCTGGCATTTTAGTTGTAAAACCAATACTCACACTCCTAGAAGTTTCTTCCTTCAATTGAGGAATACCTAATAATTGTGCCGCTCTACTATCATTAGCAAATGTACCTACTTCTTGAGGGTTTCCGTTTTGATCAAATATTGTTGATGTTGAGTTAAAGTTTAACTGATGTAAAGATGGAGCTCTAAAACCAGTATTAAATGCAGCTCTTAAATTTGTGTTTTCCCCAGCTTTAATTCTAGAAGCTATTTTAAAGTTTAAAGTAGAACCAAAATCAGAATAATCTTCATATCTAGTAGCAAGACTTAGTAAAAAGTTTTCAGAAATATCAGCTTCCATATCTAAATAACCAGCAACACTACTTCTACCTCTTGATAATTCATTAGTAGGACTAAATCCAGGAAATACTTGAGAACCACCTGGTCTAGAATTTCCGAAGAAATCTTGTGCGGGAATTTGAGATGATAAAGTAATTGCTTGTCCATTTGCAGTATATTGAGCATATGAAGCTTGTTCACCTGCAACGATTTCATAGTTTTCTACACGGTATTCAGCACCAAATGCAACGTTTAAACCTTCCATAGTATCATCATAAAATTTACTAACATCTAAATTAGTCGTGTTTTGGGCAAATGAAAATCCACCAGCATCAAATGTAGTTGGTGATGCATTTTGCATAGAAGCATTAAAAGTATTACCAATAGTATATAAAAACTCATTTTTCCCATAAGTATTACTAAAGTCTACATCCCAATCATTTATTTTACCTTTTATACCTACAGCAAAAGATTTATCTTTAATTGCAGAATTAATTTCAGGTAAAAATCCATTCATGTATGCAGGAGTGTATGTTCTACTTTGGTTAGGTAATCTGTAAAACCCAGCAGAGTTCCCAACTCTTGAACTAATACCTGCAAAAGAATAGAATTCAGTACCGTCATCATTTAATGGTAAAGATAAGTTAGCAAAGAAACGACCACCGCGTAAAGCAGATTGACCAACTCTCATATTAAAATCACTTCTTTCTAAACCACGAGCAGCTAATTCAGCACTTGTGTTATCACCAGATAAAATACTTTGCAATTCAGATTTAGTAGCTGAAGAGCTTAAACCTAAACCAGCAGCATTACCATATTGAATTACATCAGATACATCATCATCTAATAAATCTGATAAATCATATCCAGCATTATTTGCAAATCTTTCAACTGTATTGTAAAGATTAAAAATACCACCTTCCCATTCTTTCATTCTGTTATAATCTTCTCTAACATCAAAATCTCCAGTGAAGTTTATAAAGCCACCTTTATCACCTAATTGTAAACCGTAATTAGCACTTACGTTTGTAGTTTCTCCATCAACACCTCCTGTTTGAGAGTTTGCGTTTTTCGAGAAGTTTGCTCCAGAAGTAACATTTAATATTAATTCATCAGTACTTCTTTTTAATACAATGTTTATTACACCAGCAATTGCGTCAGAACCATATTGTGCAGCTGCACCATCACGTAAAACTTCAATACGTTCAATAGAAGCTGCAGGAATTGCATTTAAATCTGTACCAACGCTACCGCGTCCAAATGTTCCATTTACATTTACAAGTGAAGAGTTGTGTCTTCTTTTTCCATTAATCAATACTAAAACTTGATCTGGACCTAAACCTCTTAATGAAGCAGGGTCAATGTGGTCTGTACCATCAGAAATAGTTTGTGTATTAGATGTAAATGAAGGTGCTACATAATTTAAAATTTGATTTAAATTAACTTGTGGACCAGCTGTTATTAGTTCAGTAACATCAATAATATCAACAGGTACCGCAGTATCTACGGCTGTTCTGTTTGGATTTCTTGATCCAATAACAACAACTTCATTTAAAGAAACTCCAGAAACTAAAATAACATTAAATGTTTGTGTTCCATCCATTTGTAATTTCTTATCATTAAATCCAACATATGAAAAGATAAGATTTTCACTTGATTCAACTTTAATAGTATAATTACCATCAAAATCTGTTGTAGTTCCTCTTGATGTTCCTTCGATAGTAACCGAAACACCTGGTAATGGTTGACTGTCTGAATCGACAACTGTTCCCGAAACTTGATACGATTGTGCGTAAATTGCCATCGTAAATAGCGATAAAATCGCTAATAAAAATTGTTTTTTTGAGTTCATGTTTTTTAATTTATATTAGTTAAAGCGCTCAATATATAACAAAACTTTAACATTTTAACAATAATATTGTATCATTTATTACATGTACTGTATTACGTTTAAGAATCAGTAATAGTATAAATGACTATTTAGTCTTAAATTATTTACTGAAATTAGTAGTGTATTTTTGTTATTTTTGTAAGTAAATGGATATGAATCCCACTAAGAATTTAAATTATTGATATATGAATAAGTTATTTAGTAAGAAAGTACTTTCAAATCTATTATTTTTAATTGCAATTGGTTTATTATTATATCCACCAACAAGAGAGTGGGGTATGCGCCAAATTGCTTTTGCACCTTCAGTAGAAAATACAGAGAATGCGGAAACGTTAAACTCTTATAATTGGGATTTAAAAGGTTTAAATGTAGAGAGTGTGAATTTTAAGGAGTTTGAAAATAAAGTAATTTTTATTAATTTTTGGGCAACTTGGTGTCCTCCTTGTAGAGCTGAAATGCCAATGATTCAAAAATTATACAATGATTATAAAGATAAGGTAGCTTTTGTATTTGTTACCAATGAAGATTGGAATACTGTACAACCTTATTTTGATAAGAATGAGTATGATTTACCAGTTTATAACTCATTAAGTTCTCCTCCAAAAAACTTTACTGAAACAAATAGTATTCCTGCAAGTTATTTAATTGATAAAAATGGAACTATTTTAATTTCTAAAGTTGGTGCAGCTGATTGGAACAGTAATAAAGTACGTAAACTTTTAGATGATTTAATTTCAAAATAAAAGCTGTAGCATTTACTTTTTGAGTCTGCAAATTAATATTTTTCTAAATAGTACTTCTTTTTGAATTGTTTCTTCAATTAAGTTTGAATTTACTATCATTTATAATTTCTTTAAATAACCCATTTTTATTGTAAGGAATCATTTAATTTTCGACATTACATAAAAATATAACACTATGAGTAAAATTTGGTTTTTAGAGAATGTAAACCTATTTAAGATTTTATGTCCTCATAAATTTTTGGCATATAAGGACTGTCATAATTTTAATCTTTATACAAAAAGTGATTACATTTATTTTGAAGAAGATGCTTCAACAAAGGTTTATTTAATTGAAAAAGGAAAAGTAAAATTAGGCTACTATACTGAAGATGGAAGTGAAATAGTTAAAGCAATTTTATGCAAGGGTGAACTTTTTGGAGAAAAAGCAATATTTGGTGAAGAAAAAAGAAACGAATTTGCACAGTCTATAGATAATAATACTTCAATTTGTCCAATTGGAGTTAATACACTTCACGAATTAATGCGTGACAATCATACTTTTACTTTAAAAATATATAAATTCATTAGTTTTAGAATTCAAAAATTAGAAAGAAGAATACAATTATTGTTATTCAAAGATGCCAAAACACGTTTGTTAGATTTTTTAGATGAATTATGCGATGAGTATGGGGTTGGTTGTGACGAAACAGGAGGAATGAAAATTGAGCATCCATATACTCAAAAAGATATTTCAAATTTAATAGGAACTTCTAGACCTACATTAAATTTACTTTTAAATGAGTTAAAAGAAGAGGGAGTGATTGATTTTAATAGAAAAGAAATATTTTTATTGCATAAATCTGCTTAATGTTAGCTACCTAACATTTTACGTTTATTCTTCAGAATACCTTTGTCATATAGAAACCTAAAAAATATATTATGACAAGAATTTTTAAATTATTAGTATTAGTAGTTGTCGCATTAACTGTAACATTTTGTTCAGATGACGATAACCCAACAACAAAAGACTTAGCTTTAAATATCTCAGGATTAGAAAACCTTGGAGCAGATTTTGTTTATGAAGGATGGATTATTGTTAATAGTAGTCCTATATCAACAGGTAGATTTTCAGTAAATGATAGTGGAATACTATCAGAATCAAGTTTTACATTAGATATTGCAGAACTTGCAGCAGCAACAACATTTGTTTTAACTATTGAACCAGTTGTAGGTGATATTCCTTCACCAAGTGCTGTTCATATTTTAGCAGGTGATTTTAGTGGTAATACTGGACAATTAACTATTGGACATGGAGCAGCATTGGGAAATAATTTTTCAACCTCAAGTGGATCTTATATTTTGGCAACACCAACCGATGGAGCAATGAATAATGAAAATAGTGGAATTTGGTTTCTAGATCTATCATCTGGTTCACCGTCGGTTGGTTTATCATTACCAACTTTACCAGAAGGCTGGAAATATGAAGGTTGGGCTGTTTCAGGTAGTCCATTAACATCAGGAAAATTCACTTCTGTAACTGGTGTAGATGATTTTGATGGGTTTAGTAGCACTATGTCTGGACCTCCATTTCCAGGTGAAGATTACTTAGTAAATGCACCAACAGGATTTACGTTTCCATTGGATTTAGCAGGTGGTAAAGCTGTTATTTCAATAGAACCAGATCCAGATAATAGTCCAGCGCCATTTTTATTAAAACCTTTAGTTGGTGATATTCCAGCAAATGCAGGTGATCATATTACATATAACCTTGGTCAAAACTTAAGTTTTCCAACAGGTACTGTTAGTAGATAAATTTATTAAATATATAAAACACAAAAGAAGCATTGTTAAAGTTGACAATGCTTCTTTTGTGTTTTATATGGTAATGATTTAGGATATAAAAGAACTATTTCCACAAATTTTTTTTTGACTAAATCGTTTCCTTAAGTTGTATTTCTATTATGTTTTGGAATTGCTATTGGATCATTATTATATCCTTTAGCAATTGAATGGGGTGAATCCAAATTGCTTTTGAATCTTGGAGGAAATCAAAGAAGGCGATTAAACATTAACATCTTACAATTTGAATTTATAAGGTTTAAATAAAAAAATTCAAAATGTTTACATTTTTAGTGGTTGCTTAGAATCCGTATCTTCTAAATTTACTCCATTGTAATCTTTTTGTGTTTACAAAGTTTACAAATAATACTCTTTTTTTGTTTTCTTGCGGTATATTTATATTTAAAGTTGTCATAATAAATAGTTTTACTTGTTAATTTCTATTTAAATGACGCTTGAATAATTATTTTGTTACGCTATTGTGTATTGCAAGGTACTGTATTAACATATTTTTAACTATTGTGCTAGAGATAAATGAGTTAGTGTTAAAAAATAGTTAACGAGTGCTTAGTATTTAGCTAATATGTCGTTTAAAGCTTCAATAATTATAGTACAACCTTTAAAAATCTCATCTTCAGAAATTGTAAGTGGAGGCGTGATACGAATAGCTTTCCCTTCAAATAATAACCAAAATAATAACAAGCCTTTATCAATACAATTTAATATAACTTTTGAAGCTATTTCATCTGTTTCAACAATTGCAGCTAGCATTAATCCTTTTCCTTTAATTTCAGTAATTAAAGGATGAACTAATAATTTTCTTATGAGTATTTCTTTTTGAAGTGTTTCTTCTATTAAGTTTGAATTTAATAATTCTAATAAAGTTGCGTTTGCCGCAGCTGCAATTACGGGATGCCCACCAAAAGTTGTTATATGGCCTAATTTTGGTAGTTGTTTTAAACAGCTCATTATTTCATGCGAAGAAATAAAAGCACCTATTGGCATTCCGCCACCTAAGCCTTTTCCAGCAACAATAATATGTGGGATCACATGATAGTTTTCAAAACCGAATAGTTTTCCAGTTCTTCCAATTCCAGATTGAATTTCATCTAAAATAAGTAAAGCTCCAACTTCATCGCATTTATCTTTTACCTTTTTTAAATAGTTATTTGTTGGCTCAATAAATCCTGCACCTCCTTGAATGGTTTCTAAAATTACAGCAGCAGTAGAATTAGTAATTTTATCAATATCAGCAATCTTGTTAAATGTTATAAATTTTACGCCAGGAATTAGTGGTCTAAACGCGCTATTTTGTTGTTCAGCACCACAAACACTCATAGCACCTTGTGTATTGCCATGATATCCATTTTTGGCGGCTATAATCTCGCTTCTACCAGTAAAACGTTTGGCTAATTTTATAGCTCCTTCAGTTGCTTCTGTACCTGAATTTGTTAGATAAACAGTTTCTAAAGTTTTTGGTAAATTTTCAGCAAGTAATTTAGTTAAATCAATTTGAGGTTGTTGTATAAATTCTCCATACACCATTACATGTGTATACTTATCAACTTGATCTTTAATTGCTTGTGAAATTTTTGGGTGATTATGCCCTAATGTATTTGCTGAAACACCTGCAATAAAATCCAAATATTCTTTTCCATGTACATCATAAACATAGTTCCCTTTTGCATGAGAAATTTCTAATGCTAACGGATGCGGAGAAGTTTGAGCCTGATATTTAAAGAAATCTTTTTTCAATTTTTTTAGATTTTACTTTTTACTTTTCCTTTAGTATTTAACTTTTTTTCTCCTTTTATTTTATTAGGTGTATCTTCTCTATTAAAAATGTCATCTTTAGTGAGAGGCCTCTCATTTTCTCTCCAAATAAAATCTTTAAATAACTTTTTTTCTGGTGGTAATTTTTCAAAGTCAGAAGGAGGGTAGGTCTTCCCTTTAATGGAAGTATTATAGTCTATAAAACTAAATTCATTATTTTCTAATTCTATATAAATATTTTTACTACTTTCTTTCTTGTCAATACCTATAAGCATCTGGAATTCGTTTCTTAAAAATATGATAGATTCACTATTACCAATAGTGATTAATGATTTTAGGCTATTATTTTCAAACTTGCCGTACATGTTTTTTCCTTTCAATTGTGTATAACCAGCGGAGTCTTTCTTAATGATAAAGCCGTTGTTTAAAATTTTTAAAGAGTCTAATTGTTCAGTTTTAACATTTGAAATTAAATGAATAGTATCTCCTGTTATTTGATTTCCTTCTGCCCATAAAACCGGATTTGTAAAAAGTTTTGTTAATCCAGTTTTTTCATTACTTACTAACGAATCACATTTACCTTGTAAATCGGTTTTAAATATTTTTACATGGTTGAAAGCTTTCAAAATACGTTCTTCAACTTTTCCTGTGAGCATTAAGGTATCTCCATGAATATATATTGAATCTTTTTCCATTTCTGATATTGCAACAGCTTTATCAATAATAAATACAGAATCTTTTAGTTTAAAGTACTCTGCATAACCACCTTTAATTACAGAATTATTTACAGTGTCTATTACTTTAATATTTCCTGTTGCAGAAGCAAAATCTCTATTTTTATTATAATATAAACTATCACCTTGTATTGTTCGGTCGCTATAAAATATTTTAGAATTTTTTATAAAATGAGAAATATTTGTTTTTGAATTATGACGTCCTTTTTCGGTATAAATTTTATTATTATCATTTGTAATTGTTGATGGACCAAACAAATCTGCAATTCCAGTTTTGGTGTAATAATCTAAATGGTTTGAAACTAATTTACTATCCTTATTAACTACGTCTACGTTTGTAAATGCTTGAAATTTATTGGTTTGTAAATAATAATTACCAATTTTACTTGTCAATAGGTTTGTTGTATCTTTTATAGTTCCTCCACTTTTGTAATATAAATGTTGGTTAGCTCTATCGAACTTTAATGTGTCGGTTCTCAACTCCATCAATTCATCTTTTAAGAGTACTTTTCCCCAAGATGTTGCTATTTTAGTATTCCCATCATAATCAGTGTATTTGCTATATTGAAAAATGGTATCTCCTTGGTTTATAACAACATTACCCATTGCTTTCATCAAGTTAGATTCTTGATAAATATAAGCTTTGTCACAGCGTAAAGTAGCGCCTTCATGTTCAATAAAGACATTTCCCATAGAAATTGTAGCTCCCGGAAATTCAGGTTTTACAAAAGTATTATCGGCATGTATAATTTTAATTCTTTTAGTTTGAGAATTTCCAACAATGCTAAATAGTACAAAAACAATAAAAAGTATATTTTTCAAATCTATTTTATTTTTTAGGATATGATAAAAATTATATTTGTTACAAAACTAATGAAAAAGGAGTAAGTATATTCTTAAATTTTATTTAAATTAGTAGGAGGCTCACGAAGTGATTTTAGGCAAAAAAATGAAAGGCTAATCTATTAAAATATAGAAGCTTCTGTTTCAGTTGTAAACAATTCAAGAAACTGTATTCCTTTATTTGAGTTTCCTTTTTTATTCAATCTAGGACTCCAAACGGCAATACTATATTTATTAGGGTAAATAGCAACAATCCCTCCTCCAACACCACTTTTTCCTGGTAAACCTACTTTAAATGAAAATTCTCCTGCTTCATCATAAAAACCACATAATTGCATAATTGCATTTATACGTTTTGTTTTACTTTTACTTAAAATACGTTCTTCAGCGAAAGGTGAAATTCCGTATGTTGCAAATAAAAGAAATGTTTGTGAAAGTTCTTTGCAAGTCATTTCTATTGAACATAAATTGAAGTAAAAATCCATCACAATATCAATATCATTATTAATATTCCCGAAAGATTTCATTAAATTAATTAAAGCCTTATTTCTATATCCTGTGATTTTTTCTGAATCTGCAATTCTAGAACAATAATCTATCGTTGAAATGCCTGATACTTTTCTTACAAATTCAATAAATTCTTTTTTAGGATTTTTAAGATGACTCACCAAAATATCTGCAATTACCAATGCTCCAGCATTTATAAGTGGATTACGAGGTATTCCTTGGTCTGTTTCCAATTGAATAAGTGAATTAAATGGTGTTCCTGAAGGTTCTACACCAACGCGATTCCATAATTTTTCACCTTCTAGATTGTAGGCCATTGCTAATGATAAGACTTTGGAAATACTTTGAATAGAAAATTTTTCGTTTGCATCTCCAAAATTAAAATGTTTACCATTTAATGTTGTTAAATGAATACCAAACTTATTTGGATTAACAGTGGTTAATTCGGGAATGTAATTAGCAACATTTCCAATATCTTTAAAAGTTGCTAACTCATTAGTTATTTTAGTAAATATTTTTTTATAATTCATTGAATCGAAAAAGAATATTAAAATTTTCGTGTTTTCAGTTCAAAATCTTTACCTAAATAAACGCGCCTAACGGTTTCATCTTCAGCAAGTTCCCTTGGGGTTCCTTCTTTTAAAATTCCTCCTTCAAACATTAAATATGTTTTGTCGGTAATTGCTAACGTTTCTTGAACATTATGATCGGTAATTAAAATACCAATATTTCTATCTTTTAAGTGTGCAACAATATTTTGAATATCTTCAACTGCAATTGGATCAACACCGGCAAAAGGTTCATCTAATAAAATAAATTTCGGATCTGATGCTAAAGCACGGGCAATTTCTGTTCGTCTACGTTCACCACCAGACAATAGGTCACCGCGGTTTTTGCGTACATGACCTAAACCAAATTCTTCAATTAAAGATTCTAATTTTTTCTTTTGATCAAAAGTTGAAAGATCAGTAAATTGTAATACGGCTAAAATATTATCTTCAACAGATAATTTTCTAAAAACAGAAGCTTCTTGAGCTAAATAACCAACACCTAGTTGTGCTCGTTTGTGCATTGGAAATTTAGTAATAGGCTGATTGTCTAGATAAATTTCACCATCATTAGGTTTAATCATCCCAACAATCATATAAAAAGAAGTTGTTTTTCCTGCTCCATTAGGGCCTAAAAGTCCAACAATTTGACCTTGTTCTACTTCTAATGAAATTCCATTTACAACGTATTTATTTCCGTATTTTTTCTTAATATTTTCAGCTCTTAAAATCACTTTTTTGTTGTTTATTATTGAGTTGTGTAATTATTTAATCTTCAATTTTCCCTAATTCAAGTTCTTCCCAAAACTCATAGGCTCTTCGTAAATGTGGTATAACAATAGTTCCACCAACAAGTGTTGCTATAGATAAAGTTTCCATAACTTCTTCTTTTGTAACCCCTTCTTTAAAGGCTGTTTCTAAATGATATTTTATACAATCATCGCATCGTAATACTGCTGAAGCTACTAAGCCTAATAACTCTTTAGTCTTAACATCTAAATGACCTTTTTTGAAGGCATTCGTATCTATATTAAAGATTCTTTTAATAACTTTATTATCTTCAGCCAATATTTTATCGTTCATTTTTATACGATAGGCATTAAATTCTTCAACTTGATTAGGCATTTTGCTGTTCTTTTTTAAGTTCTCGTTTAACAACTATTTTAGATATAATAATACTTACTTCGTATAAAATCATAATTGGAATACCTACAATTATTTGGCTAATAATATCAGGTGGGGTAATAATTGCAGCTAAAATTAATACTACAACTAATGCGTGTTTTCTATATTTCTTTAAAAAATCAGGTGTTATAAGTCCCATTTTTGTTAAGAAATACATGATTATAGGAAGTTCAAATATTAAACCTGATGCCAATGATGATGAACGCACTAAAGATATGTAAGATCCAATGGTTATGTTACGTGAAACAATATCACTAACTGAATAATTTCCTAAAAAGTTTACAGAAAGTGGAGTTACTAAATAATACCCAAATAAAACCCCAATAAAAAATAAAAATGAAGAGATCACTATAAAAGCAAAAGCTCCTCTACGCTCTTTTTCATATAAACCTGGGCTAATGAATTTCCAAAATTCCCAAACCACAAAAGGAAAAGCTACTATAAACCCAACTGTTATTGATGTCCAAATATGTACGCTAAATTGTTCAGCCATTGCTAAACTTTGAAACGTAAACGGTATATCTGTGATACATAATCCATCAGTTCCAAAGGTTTTAGATACTTTACAAAAAAACCGATATGTAATAAAATTAGCGTCTTTTGGAGCAAAAAGGATGGTGTTAAAAACAAAATCTTTCATAACAAAAGCACCTATTGCAAAAGCAAATATTGCAATAGTAGAACGTACTAAATGCCATCTCAGTATTTCTACATGATCTAAAAACGACATATCTTTTTCTTGTTTTATTTTTCTAGCCATTTTAAAATATTCCTTCTTTTAATAAATCATGTAAGTGCACAACGCCAACATATTTTGTGTTGTTCTCAACTAATATCTGTGTAATATTATTGTTTTCCATAGTTTCTAATGCAGTAATGGCCATTTCATCAACTTGAATTGTTTTAGGATTTTTACTCATTATATCTTTTGCCATTAAATGGCTAATATCTGAATTATCTTTTAACATTCTTCTTAAATCTCCATCAGTAATAATACCAACAATTTTATCATTTTCAATTACTGCTGTTGTTCCTAATCGTTTTTTTGATATTTCAATAATTACATCTTTAATTAAGGTAGTAATTGATACTTGTGGTACTTCATTGTTTTCAATTAAATCGCTGACTCTCAAATATAATTTTTTTCCCAAAGCACCGCCTGGATGGTATCTTGCAAAATCTTTACTAGAAAAATCATTTAATTCCAATAAACAAACAGCTATTGCATCACCCATAACTAATTGTGCCGTAGTACTTGATGTAGGCGCTAAATTATTTGGACAAGCTTCTTTCTCAACATAAGAACTTAAAGTAAAATCGGCATTTGTTCCTAAAAACGACTCAGTATTACCAGTAATTGCAATAATTTTATTGCCATAATTTTTTATGAGCGGTAACAAAACTTTTATTTCAGGAGTATTACCACTTTTAGAAATACAAATAACAACATCATTTTTTTGAATGATTCCTAAATCACCATGAATTGCATCTGCCGCATGCATAAATATAGATGGTGTTCCTGTAGAATTAAGTGTAGCTACAATTTTAGTTGCAATATTCGCACTTTTCCCAATACCAGTAACAATTACTCTACCTTTAGAATTGAAAATGAAATTTATAGCATTTTCAAAGTCATCATCTAAAAAATTTACTAAATTAGCAATAGCAATACTTTCAGCTATAATTGTTTGCTTAGCATTTTTTAATATTAAATTGTTATTTTTCAAAAGAATCTTTTTTGAATTAAAAAAATGTTTTATATTTATTAGCTAACAAAAATAAATTTATTTAATTAGAAATTGATTAAACTACTTAAAAATAAATATAATTTGTTAAGTTTATTAAATAATTAAAAATGAAATTATAATATTAGTTGAAAATTTAACCTTGTTTAGATAATTTAAAAAGTATAATGAGTAATAAAGAAATTGATTTACATGAGGCTTTGAAAAAGAATTTTGGATTTAATAAATTCAAAGGATTACAAGAGGAAGTTATAAAAAGTTTAATGAAAGGCAATGATACTTTTGTTGTTATGCCAACAGGTGGAGGTAAATCGCTATGTTACCAACTACCAGCTTTAATTAAAGAAGGAACTGCAATTGTAGTTTCTCCATTAATTGCTTTAATGAAAAACCAAGTAGATGCTATAAGGGGAATATCTTCAGAACATGGAATAGCACATGTGCTTAATTCTTCATTAAATAAAACAGAGGTCGCTCAAGTTAAAAATGATATTGAAAGTGGAATCACTAAATTATTATATGTGGCTCCTGAATCTCTAATAAAAGAAGAATATATTGAATTTTTGCAAAGACAAACTATTTCATTTGTAGCTATTGATGAAGCACATTGTATTTCAGAATGGGGACATGATTTTAGACCAGAATACAGAAATCTTCGTGTTATTATAGAAAAAATTGACAAAGTGCCAATTATTGGTTTAACTGCAACTGCAACAGAAAAAGTGGAAGAAGATATTCTTAAAACACTTGGTATGTCACATGCAACTACTTTTAAGGCTTCTTTTAATCGCCCTAATTTATTTTATGAAGTTCGTCCTAAAACAAAAAACATAAATTCTGATATTATTCGATTTATTCGTCAACATACAGGTAAATCGGGTATTATTTATTGTTTGAGCAGAAAAAAAGTAGAAGAAATTGCACAAGTACTTCAAGTAAATGGAGTAAAAGCAGTTCCATATCATGCAGGATTGGATAGTAAAACAAGATCTAAACATCAAGATATGTTCTTAATGGAAGATATTGATGTGGTTGTAGCAACCATTGCTTTTGGAATGGGAATTGATAAACCTGATGTTCGTTTCGTTATACATCATGATATTCCTAAAAGTTTAGAAAGTTACTATCAAGAAACAGGAAGAGCAGGACGAGATGGAGGTGAAGGATATTGTTTAGCATACTATGCTTATAAAGATATTGAAAAACTTGAAAAGTTTTTATCGGGAAAACCAATTGCAGAACAAGAAATCGGAAATGCGCTTTTACAAGAAGTAGTTGGCTATGCAGAAACCTCTATGTCTAGAAGACAATATTTATTACATTATTTTGGTGAAGAATTTGATGTTGTAACTGGTTTAGGTGCTGATATGGATGATAATATGAAAAATCCAAAGAAAAAGCACGAAGCAAAAGATGAATTGAAAATTTTGTTAGAAGTTGTTAAAAAAACAAATCAAAAATACAAAGCAAAAGAACTTGTAAATACTCTTATTGGTAAATTAAATGCTTTATTAAAATCTCATAAAACAGATGATCAGACATTTTTTGGTTGCGGTAAAAGTCAAACAGATAAATATTGGATGGCTTTAATTAGACAAGCATTAGTTGCTGGATTTATTAGAAAAGAAATTGAGCAATATGGTGTAATTAAAATTACTGCTAAAGGAATAGATTATATTGAAAAACCGACCTCTTTTATGATGACAGAAGATCATATTTATGAGGAAGGAGATGACTCAACCATTATTTCAAATGCAAGTAATAGTGGAGGCTCTGCAGATTTAGTTCTAATTAAATTATTGAAAGAGTTACAAAAATCTGTAGCGAAAAAAAATGGAGTTCCTCCGTATGCAGTTTTTCAAGAAACTTCATTAGAAGATATGGCGTTAAAGTATCCAATAACAATGGAAGAATTAACCAATATATTTGGAGTTGGAGAAGGAAAAGCTAAAAAATTTGGACAACCTTTTGTTGAATTAATAGCTAAATATGTTGAAGAAAATGATATTTTTAGACCTGATGATTTTATTGTGAAAAGTACGGGTGTAAATTCAAGTTTAAAATTATATATCATTCAAAATACAGATCGAAAAATACCACTTCAAGATATTGCAAAATCTAAAGGCTTAAAGTTTGATGAACTTATTGAAGAAATGCAGCGTATTGTTTATAGTGGTACAAAAATAAATATAGATTATTGTATTAATGAACTTTTAGACGAAGATCAACAAGAAGAAATTTTTGATTATTTTATGGAATCTGAAAGTGATAGAATACAAGATGCCATGGATGAATTTGATGGTGAATATGAATATGAAGAATTACGTTTAATGCGTATTAAATTTATTAGTCAAGTAGCAAATTAAGCTAAGAAAGCAACAAACATTCCAACAAGTATAGCAACAAACTTCAAAAGATTAAACTTATGATCTTTTGAAGTTTCAAATAGTATGATGGTTGAAATATGTAAAAATATTCCAATAATAATGGCTGTAATTTCTGTTTTATAAATAGTTAAAAATTGAACATTTTCACCAGCTAAACTTCCCAATGGTGACATTATAGAAAATAACACTAAGAAAAGTATCGCTTTTATTTTAGGAATATTTGAACTTACAAAAAAAGTACCTAGAATAATGGCAATTGGAATTTTATGTATCACTATTGCCCATAATAAGTATTCATGATGGTGATTATGGGCCAATGGAATACCTTCCATAAATGCATGAATATTTATGCTTATAAATAATGCCCAAGGAAACAGCATATTTTGTTGTATATGAATGTGACCATGTTCAGCTCCTTTTGAGAAAAAATCTAATACTAATTGAAATAATAAACCTAAAAGAATAAACAATCCTATATTTGAAACTTCACTTGAATATACTTCTGGGAATAAATGCAAAATTGTTATAGATAGTAGGTAAGCACCACTAAATGCTAATAATAATTGAGCTGTTTTATTGCTTGGTTTTAACCCGAAAACGATTAAAACACCTACTAAAACTGATAAAATAAGAGCAATATATGTCATTCTAAAACTAAAATTAATCGATCAGATGTTTCTTCATTAAAATCCTCTAATTGGTAATTACCAAAAGTATGCTTTATTTTAAAATCAACAGAATTCAAGTATGTTTTTATTTTTGGTAAATCTAAGCATTTAACTTTTTCAAAATAAGTATGATGCGTACCATCTGCATCAAAATTTATTTCTTTTACTATAAATCCGTTTTGTAGATATCTATTAATTTTAAATGAAATTCCTTCAATAATTTGAGTTTCTTCAGCTACTAAATTATCTATTACTTTTTTTACATTCATAAAATCTATAATAGCAATTCCATTAGGTTTTAAACCGTTTTTTATATTTTTAAGTACGGTAATATCTTCAGCATCATCTTCAAAAAAACCAAAACTTGTAAATAGATTTAAAATAGCATTATATGTTGAATTGAAAGGATTTCTCATATCATGTTCTAAAAATTTCAAACTTTCATTTTCAAATTGTTTTGCCTCTAAAATACTGTTTTTTGATAAATCGGCGCCAACAACAGTAAATCCCAATGAATTTAAATAGATGGAATGCCTACCTTTTCCACAGCCTAAATCTAACAAAATAGTATCTTTTTTTAACTTTAAAAAGTTTACTATATTCTGCATAAATTCTTGAGCTTCAGAATAATCTCTATGGGAATATAAAATGTGATAATAGTTTGAGTCGAACCAGGAAGCAAACCATTCTTTGTTTTTAGTCATAATTTTAAAATGCCCACAAAAATAGCAAATAGTTTTTAGTTTAAAGAGTCATTTTACACTTCAGTTAAAAATGAATGCTTAATACTAAAAGAGCGTAACCGCTTTTTATCAAAAATGTTTCTGTATTTTTGCAAAAATTAGAAATATGAATAGTGATTTTAGAATGGTTGCCACCACAATGTTTGGTTTTGAAGAATTGTTGGCAACTGAACTTAAAAACCTTGGTGCTCAAGATGTTGAACCAGCTGTAAGAAGTGTATCTTTCAGAGGTGATAAAGGTTTTATGTACAAGGCAAATATAGCGTTGCGTACTGCAATTAGAATTTTAAAACCTATTAGACGCTTTAAAGTGGCACATGAAGATGATTTGTATAAAAAATTAATGCAAATTGAGTGGGAAAAATATATGAATGTAGATACTACTTTTTCTATTGGAGCTGTGGTAAATTCAGATAATTTCACAACAAATTCTCATTATATTTCCTTAAAGTCTAAAGATGCTATTGCTGATTATTTTAGAAATAAATACAGTAAAAGACCAAATGTAGATGTACAAAACCCTGACATTAAAATTCACGTACATATTCAAAAAGATTTTTGTTCAGTTTCTTTAGATAGTTCGGGAGATTCTTTACATAAGCGTGGGTATAGATTGTCTACCAATATTGCACCAATAAATGAAGTTTTAGCAGCTGGTTTAGTCCTGCTTTCAGGTTATACTGGAGAATGCAATTTTATTGACCCTATGTGTGGTTCTGGTACTATTTTAATTGAAGCTGCCATGATTGCGAATAACATACCAGCAAATATTAATAGAAAAGAGTTTGGTTTTGAGAAATGGGAAGATTATGATGAGGAATTATATTTTACCATTCAAGAATCTTTATTAAAAAAAATACGTAGTTCTCATTTCAAAATAATGGGATTTGATAAAGCTCCTTCTGCAGTTAAAAAAGCACAAGAAAATATTAAAAATGCCAACTTAGATGAATTTATAGGAGTACATCATGTTAATTTCTTTAATTCAATGAAAGAAGTATTTGGGCAAACCACCTTATTATTTAATCCACCATATGGTGAGCGGTTAAATGTAGATGTTCAGGAATTTTACAAAAAAATTGGAGATACACTTAAACACGGATATCCAGATTCTACAGTTTGGTTTATAACATCAGATTTTGAAGCTTTGAAACATGTAGGTTTACGAACTTCAAGAAAAATTCAAGTGAAAAATGGAGATTTGGACTGTAAATTTGTGAGATATGATATGTATGCAGGAAGTAAAAAAGCTAAAAAGAATATAGAAACTGATGAAGAAGAATAACTTATTTTAAAGTTCATTATTTCTTAAAATAAGAGAAATAAAAAAAGCTTTACATTTCTGTAAAGCTTTTTTTTTATCAATTTAATATATTAACCTCTCCTTTTTCTTGTAGTTTCGGTTCTGCTATTTTTTTTGTTCTCAGATTTTCTGTTTTTTGTTGTTACGGTACTTTTTCTTTCTTTTGCTGTTGTTACAGGTTTCCGAGTATTTACCGTTTTGTTTCTATTTTGAGAAATTGCAGGCCTTTTTGAGTTTATTGCTGGGCTTCTTTTTTCTTGAACTCTAGTAGATCTGTTTTCAGTTACTGTGCGTTTTTGTTGTACAGTTTTTTCTGGTGCTCGCTTTGTAATACTCTTTGTTCTATCTGTAACGCTACGGTTATTTCTATTTGTTCTTGTTGTTGCACTAGTATTTCTTCTAGTTGAACTATTTATAGTGTTATTTCTTGTATCTCTGTTAGTATTACTATAAGACCTATTATTGTTTCTATCTGTTCTCGCTATTTTATCACTTTTCCTCTTAGGTACATTTTGAGTTGCTAATCTACTTCTAGTATTATGATTTTTTCGTTGATTGTTTTTATAATACTTGTTTTTCGAATGATCTCTATAATACTTGTATCTATTAGGCTTGTAGTGATTTCTATATGCTATATGACTAACAATTCTAAAATCAAATAAAGGTCTAGCAAAATAATTATGGTATGGGTGATATACATAATTGTGGTTATGTCTGTTTATATATCCAGTATAATGAGAATAATGCCCATAGCCATTATAATGCACATACATTCCACCTAAATTAGCTAATCTTCCATTTCTATAATTAATATTTATGTTCCCAATTCTGTCAACTCTTCCATAATAATCATAATAAATAGGAATGTCTTCTA
Source organism: uncultured Lutibacter sp. (assembly GCF_937891065.1). Taxonomy (GTDB): domain Bacteria; phylum Bacteroidota; class Bacteroidia; order Flavobacteriales; family Flavobacteriaceae; genus Lutibacter. The sequence continues at coordinate 18,969 of NZ_CALAEQ010000221.1, forward strand.
CTTGAATAATAGCTCCATAGTTATCATATTGTACATAGGCATCATAATTATGACCAGAATTAAAACTAATGTTTACATTGTTACTTCTATAACCAATATGCACATCATTTCTTGGGTTAATGTAAAAATCAAATTCTCCATTTTGAAAAATAGCAAACGTTACACCACTTTCAACAAAAGTGAATGAATCTCCATAATTGTTATAATAACGGTTATAGTCTGAGGTAGTTGTTGTAGCAAATGTTGTTAAGCTAACAAATGCCATTGTTACGAATATTAGTATCTTGTTTTTCATAATTAAGAATTTTAAAGGTTACACTAATTTTTTTTTGTATCATCATACAAACTCATAAATACAAACAGCGTGCCAAAAATTATTTATAATCATAATTAGATATATATCAACTAGTTAAGATAATTTAAATTAAAAGTAAATTTTTATGCTAATAACATTAGCAATTAATTATTTTTGTAACAATCATTTAATTTCATTTTCAATTATTATCTATTAACTATATAAGCGTCATATTACCAATTCCTTTGCAGAAGTTATTTACCTATAAAATAACTAGTGCTGAAGCTACATTCTTAAAAAAAGGAATGCGTGTCGCTGTTGAGTTTGGTAAATCAAAAGTATATACGGCTTTAGTTTACAGTATTCATAATGAAGAACCTATTGGATATGAAGCTAAAGAAATACATCAAATATTAGATGAAACACCTATAGTAAATGAAATTCAATTAAAACATTGGAAATGGATTTCTGAATATTATATGTGCTCTTTGGGCGAAGTTTTTAGGGCGGCTTTACCATCAGCTTTTTTATTAGAAAGTGAAACAGAAATTGAATTAGTTCCTAGTTTTTCAAAAGAAGAAATGCTTTCAGATGACGAATTTTTGATTTTTGAAGCATTGCAACATCAACCTAGAC
>NZ_CALAEQ010000222.1 GCF_937891065.1 uncultured Lutibacter sp.
ATACCATTTCAAATAGTGCTTACGATTCCGTTTTTCATCATTCAAATGAATTTGGCGATCGAATTGCTAGAAATCAGTTGTTAATTTTAAAGGAAGAAAGTTATTTCAAAAATGCGCAACACATTGCTACAAATTCCTATTATATTGAAGCCATTACAAAACAAATTGCCGAAAAATCGTTAGCTCTTTTCAAAGAAATTGAAAAAAGTGGTGGTTTCTTACAACAATTAAAACAAGGGACTATTCAACGTAAAATTGTTGAAAACACTAAAAAAGAACAGGCACAATTTAGTAATGGCGAACTGGTTTTATTAGGAACCAATACATACCCAAACGAACAAAACAAAATGAAACACGATTTACAAGTGCATCCTTTTGTTGAACGCAACCCTAAAAAAACATTGATAATTCCCATAATTCCTAAGCGTTTAGCTGAAGAATTAGAACAAAAAAGACTGAAAAATGAAGCGTAAAGATTTTTCAAAACTCGCCGTAGAAAGTCAAAATGAAAAAGATACATATTTTGAACATGAAAATTACATTGCCGGAGTTGCACCAAATTTACGTGGCCCTTATTCAACAATGTATGTTCGCCAACCTTGGACGATTAGACAATATGCTGGATTCTCTACTGCCGAAGAAAGTAATGCTTTTTATCGTAGAAATTTAGCGGCCGGACAAAAAGGATTATCTGTCGCATTTGATTTAGCAACTCACAGAGGATACGATTCTGACCACGAACGCGTACAAGGCGATGTTGGTAAAGCTGGTGTTGCTATAGATTCAGTGGAAGATATGAAAGTGTTATTTAACCAAATTCCTTTGGATAAAATGTCAGTTTCAATGACTATGAATGGTGCTGTTTTACCCATTTTAGCATTTTATATTGTCGCAGCAAAAGAACAAGGTGTTGCTGAAAGTTTATTAGCAGGAACCATTCAAAATGATATTTTAAAAGAATTTATGGTGCGTAATACCTACATTTATCCACCTACTCCATCCATGAAAATTATTGCTGATATTTTTGGGTACACTAGTAAAAATATGCCAAAATTCAATTCTATTTCTATTTCAGGGTATCATATGCAAGAAGCAGGTGCTACTCCAGAAATTGAGTTGGCATATACATTAGCTGATGGTTTAGAATACCTTAAAACAGGAATTGCAAGCGGTATGGATATTGATTCTTTTGCACCACGTTTATCATTTTTCTGGGCCATTGGGATGGATCATTTTAGTGAAATTGCAAAATTACGTGCAGCACGTATGTTATGGGCTAAAATAGTAAAGCAATTCAATCCTAAAAATCAAAAATCATTAGCATTACGTACACATTGCCAAACAAGTGGTTGGAGTTTAACAGAGCAAGATCCATTTAATAATGTAGCGCGCACAACCATTGAGGCAATGGCTGCAGCTTTAGGTGGTACTCAAAGTTTACACACCAATGCACTGGATGAAGCCATTGCTTTACCAACAGATTTCTCAGCACGTATCGCAAGAAATACGCAAATATACATTCAAGAAGAAACCCTTATTACTAAAACTGTTGATCCTTGGGCTGGTTCAACTTTTGTTGAAAACAGAACAGAAGAAATGGTAAATAAAGCATGGGAATTGCTACAAGAAGTTGAAGAACTAGGAGGAATGACCAAAGCCATTGAGTTAGGCATCCCAAAAATGCGCATTGAAGAGGCGGCAGCTAAAAAACAAGCTAGAATTGATAGTAACCAAGATACTATAGTTGGAGTCAATAAATATCGATTAGAACAAGAAGACTCCTTACAAATTTTAGAGGT
>NZ_CALAEQ010000223.1 GCF_937891065.1 uncultured Lutibacter sp.
GTTTTACGCAGTAGCTGATTTTTACCCAGAAGAAAAAGGATATGAACCAATACTCCGCTCAGTTGCAGATAAGTTTTACTTAGCGGATTCAGTATTACAAGGGAACTATAACTATTCTTTCTTTGATTATGCAAGTATGCAGCCAAAGAAGAGCTCGCTTTGCACACAACAGGATGTCGCAGCTGGGCATTCTTACGTTTTGTATTCAGCCTATCAAAAATTTAAAGACCCAAAATATTTAGAAGGAGCAAAATCATCTTTAGAAGCACTTTTAAATCAGAAAGAGAATACATTTTACGAAGTTTTAATGCCCTTTGGAGCCTATATTGCTGCAAGATTGAATGCAGAAGAAGGAACTAACTATGATTTTTCAAAAATATTAGCCTGGACCTTCGATGGAGACTCTGCTTGTCGAACAGGCTGGGGAGTACTTCTTGATAATTGGAATGGATATGATGTATCAGGATTAGTAGGTAGTACCACTCACAATGGAGGATTTGCCTTTTTAATGAACACTTTTGATACTATGTGGCCATTGGTTGCCATGGTTCGCTATGATCAGCGGTATGCAAATACTATAGGGAAATGGATGTTGAATGCAGCGAATGCAGCGAAATTTTTCTATCCTTATGAAATAGCAGATAATCATCAAACAATACCTGAATTTAAAGAGTATACAAAAGGTGTTATAGCATATGAAGGATTAATAAAAGAGCCTCATTTTGATAAATATAAAGAAATACAAGCGCCAGTTGCAATTGGTGATGGTCCACATTGGGTAAAAGGAAATCCAGATGTTTCTCAGTTTAGTGTATATGGAAGTGGACACGTTGGAATTGCAGGAGCTATTATTTCAAGAACCAATATTGAGAATATCTTACAATTGGATTTATTGGCTACAGATTTTTATAGTAACGAAGCATTTCCAAGCTATCTGTATTATAACCCAAACCCAGAATTTAAAGAAGTAACAATTTCAATAGGAAAACAAGAATTAAAGATTTACGATGCCATCCAAAGATCGTTTATTGCTAAAAATGTAACAGGTAGTTTTACTTTCAAGATTGGTAAAGAAAATTCTTCTTTATTGGTTTTAGTGCCTCAGAATACTGAAATATCAGAAAAAGACGGAAAATTGTATGCCAATGATATTGTTATTGATTACAGATACATAGATGTAAATTAATAAGGGGATTCTTTAATCTCATTTTGTTTTTATTGGAATAATTAATTTCACACTAATTTTTTAAATTCAACACAATGAAATACCTTAAATTAACAATATTAAGTGTGTTTATACTTATACTGTTTTCATGTAATAGAGAAAAAATAATAAATATGGATAAAACATGGTGGAAAGAGACTGTTTTCTATGAAATTTATATGCCCAGTTATAAGGATAGCAATGGTGACGGTTTTAGTGATTTTAATGGACTAACTTCAAAATTGGATTATATTGAAAACTTAGGGGTTAAAGGTATTTGGCTAACACCGTTTTTAAAATCACCAAAAGTAGATAATGGCTATGATGTGAGTAATTATTACGAAGTTGATTCTACATATGGGTCATTAGATGATTTTAAATTTTTCTTGAGCGAAGCACATAAAAGAGATGTAAAAATAATTATGGATTTGGTAGTTAACCACACTTCTACTGAATCAAAATGGTTTCAGGAATCAAAAAAATCAAAAGACAATCCCTATAGAGATTATTATATTTGGAAGGATAAACCTAATAATTGGGAATCATTTTTTGGAGGATCTGCTTGGGAATTGGATAGTATTACAAACCAATATTACTATCATCAGTTTGATGTAAAAATGGCTGACCTTAATTGGAATAACCCAACAGTTGTTCAAGAAATTCAAAATGTTTTAAGATTCTGGTTAGATTTAGGTGTTGATGGATTTCGATTGGATGTTATAAATTTTTTAACAACAGAAGGAATTACTTTGGACAATCCAACAAACGAAAAAGCAGCACAGGAACATTTAAATGATATCAATCAAAAAGGGGTGAAAGAAGCC
>NZ_CALAEQ010000224.1 GCF_937891065.1 uncultured Lutibacter sp.
TCAATCAGAAAAATATAATTTAGTAGGTTTTTATGATCCTATAAAAGAAAATGCAGTAAAAGTTGAAGCCGAATTTGGCTATAAATCTTTTGAAACCATTCAAGAATTGATTGATGCAGTAGATGTTATTGATATTGTAACTCCTACGCTGTCTCATTTTGATTGCGCTAAAGAAGTCATTGAAAAAGGCAAACATATATTTATTGAAAAACCAATTACTAAAACTGTTGAGGAAGCTGATGCTTTAATTGAATTATCAAAAAAGCACAACGTAAAAGGTCAGGTTGGTCATGTTGAACGTTTTAACCCTGCGTTTACAGCAGTTAAAGATCTAATCACCAATCCAATGTTTATTGAAACACATAGATTGGCTGAATTTAATTCACGTGGTACCGATGTGCCTGTGGTTTTAGATTTAATGATTCATGATATTGACATTATTTTAAGTGTTGTAAAATCTAAAGTTAAAAGTGTAAATGCAAGTGGTGTTTCTGTAATTAGTGAGACACCAGATATTGCAAATGCTCGTATTGAATTTGAAAACGGTTGTGTTGCAAATTTAACTGCCAGTAGAATTTCTTTGAAAAACATGCGTAAAACACGATTTTTTCAACGTGACGCATATATTGCAGTAGATTTCTTTGAAAAAGCAACTGAAGTTGTAAGAATGAAAGATGCACCAAAAGTTCAAGGTGATTTTGATATGGTTTTACAAAATGCTGAAGGCGTTAAAAAGCAAATTTATTTTGAAAATCCGGTTATTGCTAATAATAACGCTATTTTAGATGAATTGGAAACCTTTGCAGATGCCATAAATAATGATACAACACCAATTGTTACTTTAGAACAAGGAACCGAGGCTTTACGTGTAGCGCATTTAATTATTAACGATTTTTAAAATGACTATTTATCAGGTTGATGCTTTTAACAATGAAATTTTTAAAGGAAACCCAGCAGCGGTAATTCCTTTGAATGAGTGGATTTCAGAAGATTTAATGCAAGCTATTGCTGAAGAAAATAATTTATCTGAAACTGTTTTCTTTGTTAAAAATGAACAATCTTTTGATATCAGATGGTTTACACCAGCTTGTGAAATTGATTTATGTGGGCACGCAACATTAGCTGCAGCACATATTATTTTTACTGAGTTAAATTATGAAGAAAAAATAATAACTTTTAATTCTAAAAGCGGAAACCTTTCTGTTAAAAAAAATGAAGACTGGTATACATTAAACTTTCCTTCTGAAGAAATTGAAGAAATTGAAACGCCTAAAATTTTAATAGAAGCTTTAAATGTCCCTATTTTAAGAACGTACAAAGGAACTTGGAAATTAATAGTTGAAGTTGAAGACGAAACTACTATTGCAAATTTAAAACCCAATTTTAGTTTGTTATCTGAATTAGAATCAAACGGAATTGGAGTCACCTCAAAAGGAGATAAAGTAGATTTTGTTTCAAGATTTTTCGCCCCAAAACTTGGTATAAATGAAGATCCGGTTACTGGGTCAGCTCATACAATATTAATTCCATTTTGGTCCAAAAAGTTAAATAAAACTAATTTGAATGCAGTTCAACTTTCAAAACGAGTTGGTATTTTAAAATGTACATTTTTAAACGATCGAGTTGAAATGAGCGGACAAGCAATTACCTATTTAAAAGGAGAATTAAAATTATAAATATAAATTATGAAAAATATAGCCGTTATAGGTGCAGGTACAATGGGTAATGGAATTGCTCATGTTTTTGCTCAAAACAATTACAATATACATTTAATAGATGTTTCTCAGGAAGCTTTAAACAAAGGACTATCTACAATAACTAAAAATTTAGATAGATTAGTTAGTAAAGAAATAATTTCTGAAGAAATAAAAAGCAAAACATTGGCTAATATTACAACATTTACTTCTATATCTGAAGGTGTTAAAAATATTGACCTAATTGTTGAAGCTGCTACAGAAAATGTAGATTTAAAGCTTAAAATATTCAAACAATTGGATGAAGAAGCTCCTGCAAAAGCAATTTTAGCAACAAATACTTCATCTATATCAATTACTAAAATTGCAGCGGTTACAAACCGACCTGATAAAGTTATTGGAATGCATTTTATGAACCCAGTACCAATTATGAAATTGGTTGAAATAATTAGAGGTTATAATACGTCTAATGAAGTTACTAAAACCATTATGAAGCTTTCAGAAAGCTTAAAAAAAGTACCTGTAGAAGTTAATGACTATCCAGGTTTTGTAGCAAATCGAATTTTAATGCCAATGATTAATGAAGCCATTGAAACATTATACAATGGCGTTGCTGGTGTTTATGAAATTGATACAGTAATGAAATTAGGAATGGCACATCCAATGGGCCCCTTACAATTAGCTGATTTTATTGGATTAGATGTTTGCCTATCTATTCTAAATGTTATGCATGATGGATTTAAAAATCCTAAATACGCGCCTTGTCCATTATTAGTTAATATGGTACAAGCAGGTAAACTTGGAATAAAATCTGGTGAAGGATTCTATGATTATTCAGAATCACGAAAAGCATCAATCATTTCCAAACAATTTAAATAAAAAAAAGAGCCGCAAATTGCGGCTCTTTTTTTTATAGATACTTTAAGAAAAAATCCATCATCCCTTCTTTCAATTCATAATGCATTTTTACAAATGTTGCCATTTCATCTTTCAACATTACTTGTTTTTCTTGAAATAAAATCTCTGCATTATTTTCAAATTTTGATTGAGCTAATTCTCTTTTCTTCATTCTAATTCTATGTCTTAAATGACCCATCACCTCTCTTTCACGAATTATTTTATTTTGAAAAGATTCTAACTGCACCAAAACCTCTTTTTCAGGGTTACGAATTGCAATATGCTCTAATTTTTCTTGAAAATAATCCATTTCACCTTCCTGAAACTTCAACTCTCTTTTCCAAACATCTAAATTGAAATTTAAATCACTTAAGTAAACTAACTGACTTTCCATACGCTATCTGCTTTTTAAAATTTTAATACTATAAATTTCTAACAATTATTTTAATTTGAATCTGACAAAAATCATATATAATTAAATCAGTACAAATTAAACTAAAAGTATTTGTATAAAGATATAAAAAAAGCGATTTAATTTAAATTAAATCGCTTTTAAATTTTATAAAAAAACACTAATTAGTCATTACCATTTTCCTCTTCTTCTTTTTTAGATGTTTTATTCCAAATTTTTATTTCATCTTCAATAGTTACTCCCGAAAGTATTTCTACATTAATCCCATCAGAAATTCCTAATTCTACATCACGTTTTTCAAACGTTTGATCACCTGTTTTAACATCTACATAAGGTAATTCAGTTTTTTTATCAAACTGCAATAAGGCTTCTTTTATTGAAAGAACACTATCTTTCTTCTCTAAAACTATATCTGCGTTTGCACTATAGCCTGCACGAACAAAAAATTCATCATCTAAAGTTACATCACCTTTTATTTTAAACTGTACTGCTCCATTTTCTTCAGTACCTTTTGGGGCGATAAAGTTTAATTTTGCAGGATATTTTTTCTTTTCAATAGCTCCCAAAGAAACTTCTAAAACAGTACCTTTTTTAATTTTCCCAACCTCAGCTTCATCAACTTTTCCTTCAAAAATCATTTTTGTCATATCTGCAATAGTTGCAATAGTTGTCCCTGCATTAAAAGTATTACTTTCAATTACTTGTGTACCTCTACGAACTGGAATTTCTAAAATTGTACCAGAAATTTCAGCTTTCACATAAGTGTTTGCAGTTTTCCCCATACCTGCTGCTGATCCTTTTTTAATAATATCCAAATTATTTTGAGCATTATTTAAATCTTGCTTAGCGCTATTAAAATTTAATTCAGCAGTTTCAAATTCTTGACGAGATACTACACCTTTTTCAAATAATCCTTTATTTCTTTCAAATAATATTTTAGTATTATCATAACGAAGTTGAGATGTTTTAACACTTCCTTGAGCACTATTTAATGATTGCACATTTGGAACTACTCTAATAGTAGCTATTAAATCACCTATTTTTACTTCTGCTCCTTCTTCAACAAATATTTCTTCAATAATCCCTGAGACTTTTGGCTTTATTTCAGCTTCTTCTAAAGGAACTACTTTACCTGTAGCTACCGTTTTTCTAACAATATTAGTTTTAAATGGTTTTTCTGTTTCATATTGTATTGGAGATTTGCTATTCTTAACTCCAAACCAGACTAAAACAGCTATAAGTGCCAATCCTATTCCTCCAAAAATTAATGTTTTTTTCATTTGTTTATTTTTTATTGAATGATTTAAAAATTTAAAGATTTTAAAAATTATTTATTTATAATTATCAATTCTGAATTGACAATTAATTACTCTTCTCTTAATGCTTCAATTGGTCTAATACTTACAGCTGTATGCGCAGGAATTAATCCTATTAAAGTTCCTAACACAATTAATGTTAAGGCCGCAATTAACACTACAGGAATATTAACAGTTGGGTTTGAAAGTACCGACTCGGGTCCTTGTCCCAAAGTTGCATCAATTAACATTAATACCAAGCCTCCAAAAATAATTCCTAGTGCACCCGCTATACTTGTTAGAAATACTGATTCTAAAATGATTTGACGTTTTATTTCCCAAGGTTTTGCTCCAATTGCTCTTCTTATTCCTATTTCATTAGTTCGCTCCTTTACTGTTATTAATAAAATATTCCCAATCGCAAAAACACCTGCTATTAAAGTTGCTATACCTACAAACCAAGTTAAAAATTGCATACCTGTTAAAAATCCTGTTATTTTTGCTATCTCTTTTCCTAAGTTAAAACTTCCAAATGCTCTATCATCTTTTGGGTGAACTTTATGCAAATTTTTTAATAGTAATTTAATATCTGCTTCAATTTGAGTAATATCAAATTCAGGTTTACCTGTAATCATCATCCAACCAATACTATCACCTCTATTATACACTTGCTGAAATGTTGTAAAAGGAATATGTATATTTCCTTGTGGCCCACCAGAACCAACTTGTCCTTGCTTATACATTCCAACCACAATATAATTAATATCATTAATTTTAATATAAGTTCCAATAGGATATTCATCTATATCAAATAATTGCTTGTAAATTTCTTCTTCAATTACACAAACTTTTTTCTTTTCCTTTATATCATTATCATTAATAAACCTACCGTAAACTAGGTCTTTCTTTTGTACTTTATCTAATTCTGGATAGTCTCCAAAAATTCCAAAAGTTCCAGATTTAAAATTATTAATAGCCATCGCCTGAGTTTGATGACGTGGTACTACAAATTCTAATCCTTTAATTTCATTTTTAATACTTTCTAAATCAGACATTTTCAGGGTAAGACTTTTACCTTCTTGAAATCCTTTAAACGGTTTACTTGTTTGTTGTGCCCAAACAAAAACACTATTTGTTGCAAAACTTCCAAATAATTTATTAAAATTATTTTCCATCCCTCTAGCTAAACCTAATAAAACAACCAACAAAAACATTCCCCACATTACACCAATTATTGTAATACCAGTTCGCATTTTATTTTTACGAATGCTACTGTATATTTCTTGCCAGGTATCTTTATCAAATAAAAACTTCATAATTATTCGTCGTTTAATGCTACAATTGGTTTAATGCTTGCTGCTCTTTTTGCAGGTATATAACCTGCAATTGTTCCTGCAATTATAAGTATAATAGTTGCTCCCACAACAACATAGGTTTCAACACTTGGATTAATAATAAAATATTTTTCTAAACTGTCACCAATAGCTCTTAAAGCAAAAACACCTAACATTAAACCAGAATAACCTGCAAGTGCTGTAACAAATATAGATTCCATCATAATCATTCCAATAATTGAATTTGGTGTTGCTCCCAAAGCTTTTCTAATACCCAATTCTTTAGTTCGTTCTTTTACGATATAAACCATTATGTTACTTATACCTATAATACCAGCTATTAAAGTCCCAAGTGCAATAAATATTATTAAAATATTAAGAACCAACATAAATTGTTGTACATTTTTAGTTCCTTCAGCATAATTACGAACTCGAATTGCTCCTTGGTCTCTTGGATCAACATTGTGTTTTTCTTTTAGCATTTTGGTTAACAAATTACTAAAAGCTAAAGCTTCATCAACACTTAATTCTGGATTGAATGTAAGCCCAATATAATCTATTTCATCATTTGGCTTATACATTCCTTGCATTGTTGTAAAAGGTGTATAAATAAAACGTTCATCATTATCACCTCCTGGGTCGTTAAATACTCCAACAACTTTATAGGAAATGCCTTCCATATTAATGTTTTTACCAACAGCACTTAGACTTCCAAATAAATCTTTTTCTACTAATCGTCCCACTGCAGCAACTTTGGCTCTTTTTTCAATATCTAAATACGATAAAAATCTTCCATCTTGGATTACAGCAGATTCTAAAGGTTGATAATCAGGATAAACTCCTCTAATAGTATACCTGTTTTGTTCCCCTTTATAAATTACTTGCATACTACGTTGAATATTTGGGCTGAAATATTGAATTTCATCCTCAAATTTATCATTCATAAATTTAGAATCATCATCTCTAAATTGAATTCTTCTACCACTTTGTAAACCCTTATATGGTTTTGTAGTATTCCCAGAATTAATATAAATTGAATTTTGTGAATCTCCCGCAAATTGTTTCTCAAACGTATGTTTTAAACCATTCCCAATACCAAATAGTAAGGTAAAAAGTAAAATAGCAAATGATATTGTAAAACCCGATAAGGCAGTTCGTAGCTTGTTTTTACTTATCGCTTGAAAAATTTCGCGCCAACGGTCTAAATCGAACATAATTAAGCGTTTACATTTTTATTAACTTTCTCATCACTTATTATTACACCATCCTTTAAACGAACAATTCTGTCTGTTTGCGCTGCAATGTCTTCTTCATGTGTAATTACAAAAACGGTCATCCCCTCTCTGTTAATATCTTTCAATAATTCCATTACAGAATCTGAAGTTGCTGAATCTAAAGCTCCTGTAGGCTCATCAGCTAAAACTACTTTAGGGTTTGTTGCCAAAGCACGTGCAACTGCTACTCGCTGTTTTTCACCACCTGAAAGTTCACTTGGTAAATGGTTGGCTCTATCTTTTAAGCCTACTTTATCTAAATATTTTAAAGCAATTTCTTGACGTTCTTTTCTCCCCAAACCTTGATAATATAAAGGGAGTGCTACATTTTCTACAGCAGTTTTATAAGTTATTAAGTTAAATGATTGAAATACAAAACCTAAAAATTTATTTCTAAGTATTGCTGCCTTTTTTTCATCTAAATTTTCAATTAATTGTCCGTTTAAATAATAGTTACCTTCATCATGACCATCTAATAAACCAACTATATTTAACAACGTTGATTTTCCAGAACCTGATGAACCCATAATAGCTACAAATTCACCTTCCTTAATATGTAAATCTAGCCCCTTTAATACATGGAGAGAATCTTTTCCCATTGGGTAAGATTTATGCAGTTTTTCAATCTTAATCATTTGGTTTGTTGTTTTAAACGAATTTATGAATTGCTACTTAAAATAGTTATTAATATTTTGTTAAAACAAATTAAATTTTTTAAAATGTAACTTTGTTTTATGAACAATTCTAAAGGTAAATCAATTATTCTTTTTGATGGTGTTTGCAATCTTTGCAACTCATCTGTAAATTTTATCATAAAACATGATAAAAAAACACAATTTGTATTTACCTCACTTCAATCAGACGTCGCAAAAGAAATTTTGTTACAGTTCAACATAAAAAAATTAAATTTAGATACTATTGTTCTAATAGATAATGGTAAAATTTATGAAAAATCTACAGCGGTATTAAAAATTTTAAAACATTTAAATGGAGGTTATAAATTACTTTATGCGTTTATGATATTCCCAAAATTCATACGTGATTGGGTATATAGTTGTATTGCAAAAAATCGTTATAAATGGTTTGGTAAAAAAGACAATTGTATGATTCCTACACTTGAAATTAAAAGTCGGTTTTTAGAATATTAAATATAATTAATTTTATAATAAAAATGAGGAGTTTGTTAGCTCCTCATTTTTATTAATTACTGTTTTTTAGGATAATTATCATCCCAATCTTTAACTTTTGGTTTATGAAGTTTTCCTAAAGTTTTGGCCACAATCATAGAAACTGACGCATCTCCTGTTACGTTAACAGTTGTTCTACACATATCTAAAGGTCTGTCAATTGCGAAAATTAAAGCCAAACCAGCTTCAGGAATTCCTGCTTGTCCCAATACAATTACCAACATCACCATTCCAGCTCCTGGCACAGCAGCTGAACCAATACTTGCCAAAGTTGCAGTAACAATAATCCCTAATTGAACTCCTAAAGATAAATCCATCCCAAAAGCTTGTGCAATAAATACTGCGGCTACTGCTTGATATAAACTTGTTCCATCCATATTTATAGTTGCACCAATTGGTAAAACAAAACTACTTACTTCTTCATCAACGCCTAAATGTTCAGTTACTCTCTCCATAGTTACTGGCAAAGTTGCAGCACTACTACTTGTAGAAAATGCTAATAATTGTGCTGGTGAAATTCCTTTTAAAAATGTTGCCGGTGTTTTTTTAGTAACAATCCATACAACTAAATTGTAAAACGCTATCATAATTAACAACCCTAAAATCACTGTAAAAGCATACCAAACTAATGCTTTAAATAGATCTAAACTAGGAGATTCAACAACCAAAGCTGCTAATAATGCGAAAACCCCATAAGGAGCTGCAAGCATAATAAGGTCAATAATTTTTAATATAACTTCATTAAAACCATCAAAGAAATCTTTAACAGGCTTAGATTTTTTTTCAGGAATTAATATTAAACCCACACCAAAAATTAAGGCGAAAAATATAACTTGAAGCATGTTCTTATTTTCTGAAGCAGCACCAAAAATATTTTCAGGTACAATATCTACTAAAGCCTGCAAAGGGCCACTTTCTTTTTGTTTTGCTGCTTCCTCTGCATATTTTCCTGCATCTCCACTATAATTTTGAACTAACTCTAGACGTGTTTCTTCTGAAATTGAATTTCCTGGCTTAATAATATTTACTAATAACAATCCTATAGAAACTGCAACCACAGTGGTAATTATATAAATACCTATTGTTCTTCCTCCCATTTTAGATAATTTAGAAATATCTTTTAAATCGGAAACACCTTTAATAAGTGATGCTAATATTAATGGAACTGCAATTAATTTTAAAGCATTGATAAATATTTTTCCAAATGGTTTTATCCAATCTTGCACTATTTCTTTACCACCTTCAAACTGTGTCATTATTAAACCTACTAAAACACCTACAACCATTCCTAGTAATATTTGCCAATGTAATGCTAATTTTTTCATCTAAAAGTTTTAAAATTCGTGGAAAGATAAATAAAACAAAAAAGCTACGTGAATTATTTACATAAAAAAAAGCACTCAAGGTGCTTTTTATGAAATAATCAATCAAATTAATTAAATTGATACCTTACTGACAAGGCTAAATCTAAATCTGTATCTTTTCCATAATCACCTATAATACCTATTTCCGGTCTAAAATCAAGGGAAATTAATATAGGAGCTTCAAAGTTATATTCAATACCTATATTTCCATCAGCGTTAATAAATAATCCTTCATCTCCTTCTCCCATATAACTATTACCATAACTCCAAGAACCAATTCCTGCACCAAAACCAGCATACCAATTAAACCCATCATCAATATTCCAAACCCATTGATATATACCTGTTAACTTAAATGCATTATAATCTTTATGGTTTCTATAACCTAAATCAACTTCAAACCGATATTCTTCCGATAATTGACGCTGATAGGAAATTTCACCACCAAACCCATCATTATCTCCAAATCTTATCCCAATTGCATGATTTGATATTTCTTGCGAACTCGCTGAAAAACTTACAACGATTTCTATGACATAACCAAACGATTATGATAAAATTCTTGATTTTTAATTAATGCAAATATAATATGAATAATTTTGTTTCTAACTGCGTTTAAAACAAGCATTTTATTTTTACCTTCTTCAACTTTTCGGTGGTAATAATAAGCCAAATCATTTTCCAATCTTATCGCGCTAAGAGCTCCCATATGCAATATTTTTTTCAGTCCCTTGTCTGCATAATTTGACACTTTATTTCTTCCGAAAATTGAAATCCCAGAAGTATTAGAAAAAGGAGCAACCCCTGCATAACAGGCCAATTTTCTTGGATCTGTAATTGTTTTAAATTCATTTGTTTTTACTAAAACATTCCAACATAAAATATCTCCCACTCCTGGGATAGATTTTAGTTGCTTGTTAAGTGTTTTTAGTGCCTCATCATTTGAGATTAATTGTTTAATTTCTCTTTCTAATTCTGTTATCTGTTTGGTGAGTTCTTTAATTAATTTATCATTTTTTTTGGTTAGGGTTTTAGCAATAGTTTTATTGCTTAAAATACTATTTTCTTTATTTTTTGTTTTTAATTGTTTACGTTGTTTTACTTTAAAACGTCTTTCAGAGAGCAGTATTTTCATTAAGTTTATTTCTTCTCTTTGTTGTATATATGGTTTAATTTCTTCAAAATTTTTCTTTATAAACTCAGCAATTCTAATAGCGTCAATTTTATCATTTTTACCTCTAATTAAACCTAGAGATCTTTTTAAATGTAAAGGGTTTACAACATAAAAATAGCAATCTAGTTCAGGTAATAGTTCCATCAATACCCAAGAATATTTACCTGTATTTTCAATACAAACATGGGATACATTCTTATTGGATAAAAGAGTGTTAAAATACTTTAGAATGGCTTTCTTGTTATTTTTAATAACCGTTGATTTTTCTTCTTCAGAATAGATTCCAATATCTAAAGTATCTTTGCTAACATCAATTCCAATAAATCTTAAATTTGTTTTCATATCTTTGTTTTTAGTGAAACAATAAGTTAAACTCAACTCCTTGATAATGGGCTTTAAATCCCTAATTTCTATTTGAGTTTTAACTAAAACGGAAAAGGTCTGTATCGAAGTATAAGTTTTAAAACTTAGAGTAATTAGATAGTGTACCTTTTCCGTTTATAAATTTATTAAATTTATAATTGCTAATCTAAAGGAGTAATAATACCGATACTAAAACATATTTATTCATATATACTATTTTTAAAGATTATTTTAATTAATAAACAATTTTTATGCCATTACGTTCACAACGAAAATTCATAATTTATATTTTATGCAGTTAAAATTAAATAATACAACTCTTCAATATTTTAAATAAATTACTTATTTTGGCTTAAATTAAAATCAAAAACAAAATGGCAGGATTATTAGATTTATTGAATAGTGATTTAGGCAAAACATTGATAAGCAGCACAAGTAAGCAACTTGGTCAAAATGAATTAAAAACAACTTCAGCATTAAGTACTGCATTGCCTTTAATTTTAGGCGCCATGAAAAATAATGCTTCAACACCTCAAGGTGCAGAAGGGTTATTAGGTGCACTTTCAGGAAAGCATGATGGTAGTCTTTTAGATAATTTAGGAGGTTTACTTGGTAATAGTGATATATTATCAGATGGAGCGGGTATTCTTGGACACGTTTTTAGTGGAAAAGAACAAAATATAGCAAATGCAGTTAGTAAAAAAAGTGGTATGGATTTAGGTTCAGCTATGAATTTATTAAAAATGGCTACTCCATTTATTATGGCCTATTTAGGAAAACAAACTAGAGAGAAAAATGTAAGTGATAGCAATGGGATTAGTGATTTATTAGGTGGACTATTAGGTGGAGGCGCTCAGAAAGAGCAAAGTTTAGTTACAAAACTTTTAGATGCAGATGGAGATGGTAGTGTAGTAGATGATTTAATTGGAATGGCTGCTGGTGGGAAAAAGAAAGGTGGCCTTGGAGGTTTATTAGGTGGATTATTTGGTGGTAAATAAGACTAAATTAGCATAAAATATGAAAGGTCAAATTATAAAATTTGACCTTTTTTTATATTGTAATTTTATTTTTCAAATATAAATGTACATTTGCACGCAATATACTACTAATGGAAAAATTAAAACAACGTTGGGGGTTAACATCCAACTTTCAAGTACTATTAATTATAATAGTCTTTTCGGTAAACGGGTCTTTTGCTGCTTGGGTCGCTAAACCTTTAACTGAATTTATAGGCTTAAATTACGAAACTACAAACCCTTGGTTATTTTGGCCTGTACGCATTATTTTAATTTTCTTTATTTACCAACTTACCTTACCATTGGTTGGCTTCTTCTTTGGTCAGTTTAAATTCTTTTGGAATTTCTTTACAAGAAAAATGTTAATGAGAATGGGGTTTAAAAAGTTTTTCAATCAAGATTAATCTTTCTTTTCCTTTTTTATAACATATTTATAGATCCAAGTTAATGTAAAAGTTGGTAAAAAATCGGTTCCAAAAATACCAGCTTCTTCAACAAAAGAAACTAAGCTTCCTATTTTACCTTCAACACCTTGGTACATTTTATAAATTAAAAAAGCAGATAAGGGAGCCCAAATAATATCAGAAAATTCACCAACTAACGGGACTACAAAGGAAAGCATTCCAATGCCATCAAATAGGACACTTAATAAAAGTAATTTATATTTTTTCTTCATCAAAATTAAATTTTAAGCGATCTAATAACATACAGCCTATATTATTTATTTCTTTAACTTATTTTTATATTTTTTTATGAATTTTTCTAATTTAGGATTTATTACAGCCATACAATATCCTTGAGTTTTATTATTATTGTAATAGTTTTGATGATAATCTTCAGCCTTATAGAAAGCATCAAATTTAGTTACTTCTGTAACAATAAGGCTTTCAAAAACTTTAGCTTCATTTAAATTTTCAATAAACTCCTCAGAAGTAATTCTCTGTTCTTCAGAATGATAAAAAATAGCAGATCTATATTGAGTACCTCTATCATAACCCTGTTTATTTAATGTTGTTGGGTCATGAGTACTAAAAAACACATCTAATATTTCTTGAAACGTTATTATTGTAGGATTAAATTCAATTTGAATTGCTTCAGCATGACCCGTTCTACCTGTAATAACTTCTCTATAAGCTGGGTTTTTAATTGTTCCGCCTGAAAACCCAGATTTTACACTTTCAACACCTTCTAATTGTTGAAAAATTGCTTCAGTACACCAAAAGCATCCATTTGCTAGTGTTGCGGTTTCTAATTTATTTGACATTTTAGTTTTTTTTGTGATTGAAGATTGTCCATAAAAATTAATAATTCCAAAAATTAAAACTATAATTACTACTACTTTTCGTCTCATTATATTTAATATTTTTAAATAAGTCGATTCTTCTTGTCCAAAATTACATGTCGTTTAAAAATAATTATCAATTCTAGTTATTAACTTCAGTTTAAATATGTTCAATCGTATGTACAACACTTTCTAACATTTCTTCCGTAAAATCTAAATGTGTTACCATACGTAATTTACCTTGCCCCATTGAAATAAGTTGAATACCTGCATCATTTAAACGACTAATAAAATCTAGTTCATTTATAGAATCTATAACATTAAAAATTACAATATTTGTCTCAATTGGTTCCACATTTTTAATGAGTTCACAATTTTGTAGCGTTGATCCTAGTATTTTTGCTCTTGTATGATCTATTGCCAATCTTTCAACATGGTTATCTAACGCATAAATACCTGCAGCAGCTAAATAACCAGCTTGTCGCATGGCACCTCCAAATAATTTTCGAATTCTCAAAGCTTTTTCCATATGCTCTTTAGTACCCAATAAAACTGATCCAACTGGCGCTCCTAGTCCTTTAGATAAACAAATTGAAATAGTTTCAAATACTTTTCCATATTGCTCAGGTGTTTCATTTTTAGCAACCATAGCATTAAATAAACGCGCACCATCTAAATGAAATGCTAGTTTATTTTCAGCACTAACTTTTTTTACTTTTAACATTTCTTCAAAACTCCAACAAGCACCACCTCCCTTATTAGTAGTATTTTCAAGAGCTACTAATCTTGAATATGGCACATGAATATCTGATCTACTTCCTGAAACAGCTTCTTGCAATTGTTTTGCTGTAAACATTCCTCTCTCTCCATCAATTAAAAAAGAAGTTACTCCTGCATTAAAGGCTGGTCCTCCTCCTTCAAAATTATACACATGAGCCCATTTATCACAAAACATTTTATCACCTGGTTGGGTATGTAATTTTATAGCTGCTTGGTTTGCCATGGTTCCTGATGGGAAAAACAATGCGGCTTCCATACCAAACATTTCGGCAAGTTTATCTTGTAATTTATTAACTGTAGGGTCTGTTTTAAAAACATCATCACCTACTTCAGCATTCATCATTGCTTGCAACATTCCTTTAGTTGGTTTTGTTACAGTATCGCTTATTAAATTTATTTGCATAGTTTAAAAATGAAAGGTTATTTTTGTATTACTTAATTAAAGAAATGATAGCTAACGAACATATAAATAAATTACAAGAACGCATTGGCAAGTTAAAAACTTACCTTGATATTGACAAGAAAATAATTGAAATTTCAAACGAGGAAGAAAAAACAGCAAATCCTAATTTTTGGAACAATCCGAAGGAAGCTGAAATGGTCATGAAAACACTTCAATCTAAAAAACAATGGATTGAAGATTACAATAAGATAAAAACAAATTTTGAAGAAGTTTCAATCCTACTTGACTTTTATGCTGAAGGTGAATCTTCAGAAGAAGAAATTGAAAAATTATACAATACTACACTTACTTTAATAGAAAAAATTGAGTTTAAAAATATGCTATCTGATGAGGGTGATAATTTAAGTGCCGTTCTTCAAATTACTGCTGGTGCTGGTGGTACAGAAAGTTGTGACTGGGCTCAAATGCTAATGAGAATGTATTTAATGTGGAGCGAAAATCAAGGTTATAAAGTTAAGGAACTTAATTTTCAGGCTGGTGATGTGGTTGGAATTAAAACAGTCACTATTGAAATTGAAGGGGAATATGCCTTCGGATATTTAAAAGGTGAAAACGGTGTTCATAGAATGGTACGTATTTCTCCGTTTGATAGCAATGCAAAACGTCATACTACATTTGCTTCAGTTTATGTGTACCCACTTGTTGATGATAGTATTGAAATAGATATTAATCCTGCTGATGTTGAAATAATAACCTCACGAAGTAGTGGTGCTGGTGGACAAAATGTGAATAAGGTAGAAACAAAAGTTCAACTAACTCATAAACCATCAGGAATTCAAATTTCTTGTTCTGAAACTCGATCACAACACGAAAATAGAGACCGAGCATTGCAAATGTTAAAATCTCAGCTATATGAAATTGAGTTAAAAAAACAACATGAAGCCAGAGAAGATATTGAAGCAGGAAAGATGAAAATTGAATTCGGTTCTCAAATTAGAAATTATGTTATGCATCCATATAAATTAGTCAAAGATGTTAGAACAGCCCACGAAACTGCAAATGTTGATGCCGTTATGAATGGTGAAATTGATGGATTTATAAAAGCCTTTTTAATGGCTCAAGGACAAAATGAAACTACAAAAGAATTGTAATGAACTATGAAATTGATACTATCATTTTTGACCTAGGTGGAGTACTTGTAGACTGGAAACCTGAATATGTTTATAGAAAAGTTTTTAATGGAGATGAAGAAAAAGTACAATGGTTTTTAAATACTATTTGCACACCCGAATGGAATATTGAACAAGATGGTGGACGCTCAATTGAAGAAGGCGTACGTCTTAAAATTGCTGAATTTCCAAAATATGAAGATTTAATTCGGCTATTTTATAACGAATGGGAGCATATGTTTTCGGGACCAATAATCCAAAATGTTGAGTTATTTAAAAAACTAAAAATTTCTAAAAAATATAAAATATACGCTTTAACAAATTGGAGTGCTGAAAAATGGGAGTTAGCAATAGAGTTATTTCCTTTTTTTAATAATTTTGATGGTATAGTAGTTTCTGGACAAGAAAAAACTAGAAAACCCAATCCTGAGATTTATAAAATCTTAATTAATAGATATAAAATTACACCTGAAAATGCAATTTTTATTGATGATAATAAAGAAAATATTATTGCAGCAGAAAATATAGGTTTAAAAGGAATACATTATAAAAATCCAACCCAATTATTAAGCACACTTAATACTTTCCAAATAGAATTCTAACCTTGAGATCACATTAATTATTAATTCATTAATAAACAGCAATTTAATTTATATAAAATGTTATTTATTAACAATAATTTGTATTTTTACGCTTGAAAAAAGATGAAGCTTTCGTAAAAAAGCATAAATACAAAAAATTGTTACGAATTATTAATTTAAAGTTTTTATATGAGAAGACTATTTTTAGTGCTATTTATTATTTTCCCTTCACTATTAATTGGCCAAGAAAAAAACAATTCCCTATACACAATATCAGGTAAAATAATTGATGCATCTACACAATTACCCTTAGAGGATGCAACCATTGTGTTTAAAAACATAGATTCCAATCAAGTGAAATTTGGAGTAATTACAGACAGAAAAGGTAAGTTTTCTATTGAAGTTGAAAAAGGTAATTACAATGCTTCTGTTGAGTTTCTTTCTTTTAAAACAAAAAAACTAAACATTTCTTCAATTACAAGAGATTTAAATATTGGAACTATTGAATTAGAAATAGATACCGAATTTTTAGATGAAATAGAAATTATTGGTGAAAAAAGCACACTTGATTTTAAACGTAGTAAAGTAATTTATACAGTTGGAAAAGATATTTCTTCTGACGCCGGTGTTGCAACTGATATTTTAAATAACATTCCTTTAGTTTCAGTGGATCCAAATGGAGGAATAACTTTAAGAGGTTTTGATACTCCTACAGTATTAATTAATGGAAAAACATCTTCACTATCAAAAACTGATGTTTTAAAAACAATTCCCGCAAGCTCTATTGAAAAAATAGAAGTTCTTACAAACCCTGGGGCTAAATATAAAGCTTCTTCATCGGGGATTATTAATATTATATTAAAGAAAGGCAAAGATGAAGGTTTAAATGGTTCTACTACTACAGCAGGTGGTTATAAAGATTATTATGGTGGAATGCTTACTTTAAATCATAAATCAAAAAAAGTAAACTTTTATACAAATGCTTCCTATTTTCATAGAAACCCAATTAAAGAAGCTTCTTATGAAAATGAGTATTTTAATAATGGCATTACAACTTCTTATTTAAATGAAAACAGCACTAACAATAGTAAAGATAAAGGTTTTTATAGTACCATTGGGGCTGATTTCTATTTATCAGACAAAGCTACATTGTCTTCAAGTATTAACTATACAAGTATAAATAATGAAGGACTTACCATAACTAATTCTGAAATTTTTGATGCTTCTAAAGTACAAACAGACAGTAACCTTAGAAAACACTTCGGGAATTTTAATGATGAAATTTTTGAATTTATTATAGATTATGAACAATTATTTAAAAAAGAAGGACGAAAATTAACAGCCTATATTAAAGTAAATAATGACAACGAAATCTACGAAAATACTATTACAAACTCCGATATATTAAATTTCACAAACGAAAATTATATTGAGGATAACAACTTAAAAAATAATGAATTTTCTATAAATTATACAAGTCCAATTGGAAAAAAAAGCACCTTGGGAGTTGGTTATTTGGGGGAATTTGGTAAAATTCCTTTCTCTTATGCTGACACTTCGGGTGATAATTTTATTGATTATGCTGAAGATGTACACGCTACATTTATAGAATATGAAAATGAGGGTGATAAATTTTATTACGGTATAAATATAAGAGCTGAATTTTTAACTTCAAAAATTAATTACAAAACTTTAAATACTAAAATAGAAAAAACATTTAACGATTTATTTCCATCTGCATATTTAGAATATAGTTTTAGCGATTCTAAAAGTTTAAGTTTAGCCTATAATCGAATCATTGGAAGACCCAGCTATGGTCAACTACAACCTTTTGAGCAAAAATATAGTGAAACATCTTCTTATATTGGAAATCCAAATTTAAATCCTATTTATAAAGATAATGCTACATTAACGTACTCTTATAATGGAAATAAACTAACAGTAATTACTTCATTATTTTTTAATAGATTTAATGATTATTGGCAAGATGTAACTTATGAAACGGGTGAACAAATAAACGGTATCAGTAAAATTGTTACAACACCTATAAATATAGGTAAGGTAGATACATATGGAATTAGCTTAACAACTATACTAAAAGCTTCAAACAGCTTAAACTTTACAGCTGCTGCCATTATTTCTAATTTTGACCAGTCTGGTATATTTAATATTATAAATGATGCCAATCAAAACATTATTATAGATTATAATCATGCTAGTATAAATGGCTCATTTAGTTTATTATCACAACTTAAAATTTCAGAAGTATTTAATTTTCAAACAAATGTTAAGCATACTTTAATTTCAGAAGGACCGGTTTCTACAAGAAAAGCATATACGTATGCGAATGCTACTGTAACTAAAGATTTATTTGATAAAGAAGCATCTATAAGCTTAACCGTTGATGATATATTTTTATCTAATAAAACTGATAGGAATAGATTTGATACCAACTATTTTTCGAAAAGTATTTCTCAAAATAAATACCGTACTATTATTTTATCATTTACCTATAGGTTTAATCAAAGTAAAAAAGATAGAAAAATAGATTTTGATAAAAAACAAATCAATCCAAATTACTAATTCTTACTTTTGCTCAAAATTTATTTAAATGAAAATATACCACAATCCGCGTTGTAGTAAAAGCCGTGAAGGTTTATCTATTTTAGAAGCATCAAAATTAAAATTTGAAATTATAAAATATTTAGAAACACCTACTTCAAAAGAAGAGTTAACTGAAATTATAAAATTATTAGGAATTGAACCAATAGACTTAGTTAGAAAAAATGAAGTCATTTGGAAAGAAAACTATAAAGGTAAAACTCTTTCCAATTCTGAAATAATAACTGCAATGATTGAGCATCCAAAATTAATTGAACGTCCAATTGTAATTAACAATGGAAAAGCAATTATTGGACGTCCACCAGAAATTATTAAAACTATTTTATAAAATTTAAGTTTTTTTTAACACCTTATAATCACACTAAATAGCTGCTTTTTTTAAATAAATTTCTTTTTAAAACCTTTTAATATATTGATTTTAAAGACAATATATTTACATTGGTTAATTTTACTTTGTTTAACATTATCTATTATTAATTAAACAAACGTTAACACTCGTTAACACAAAAAGAGTTCTCTTTAAGCTATATTTGCACCATATTAACTAAAAAATAATTCATGAAAAATATTGTATTTTTAATTTTAGCAATTTTATTTGTAAACTCAATAAGTGCTAATAATTACGAACCTATTGAAAAAGTTTCAATTTATGGTAAAGTTATAGACAGCGACACAAAACAACCATTAGAATACTCAACTATAGTAATAAAAAATCTTGAAGGAAAAATTATTACTGGTGGAATTACTGATAGTAATGGTTTATTTGATATTCCTGTAGCAAAAGGTACTTATAATATTTTTGTTGAATTTATTTCTTTTAAAACAAAATCTTTTTTTAATAAAGAAATTAATGGGTCAACTGATTTAGGTTCAATATTTTTAGAAATTGATGCTGAATCTCTTAATGAAATAGAAATTATTGCCGAAAAAAGCACTGTTGAAATACGTTTGGATAAAAAAATATACAATGTTGGTAAAGATATGACCGTAAAGGGCGGATCAGCTTCTGATGTTTTAGACAATGTGCCTTCAGTTACTGTTGATGTTGAAGGAAACGTAAGTTTAAGAGGAAACGACAATGTTAAGATTTTAATAAATGGAAAACCATCTGGTTTAGTTGGTTTAAGTGGTACAGATGCATTAAGACAATTACCTGCAGATGCCATTGAAAAAGTAGAAGTTATTACAAGTCCATCTGCTCGTTATGATGCCGAAGGAACTGCCGGAATATTAAATATTATTTTACGTAAAGGAAAAGCACAAGGTTTTAATGGTTCAATAACAGCAAATGCTGGTAACCCAGATAATTTTGGAGCTTCTGTAAATGTAAATTACCGTACAAAAAATGCGAACTTCTTTAATAGTACAGGTTATAATTATAGAAATGCCCCTGGAAATTCTACTAGTAATACCAAATATTTTAATGAAAATGGATCTATTTCTAGTTTCAGAAATGAAAAAACAACATATGACAGAGAAAACAATAGGTTTAATACAACGTTTGGGGTAGAATATTTTTTATCTGATAAAAGTTCTCTAACAGGTACCGTACTTTATAGAAAATCTGATGGTGAAGATGTTTCTACTAACATTAATAATACACTAGATTTACTCAGTAATCCAATTAGAACTTACCAGCGTGTTGAAAATGAAAATGAAAAAGATGAAACTATTGAATATTCATTTAATTTTACACAAAATTTTAAAACGGATGGGCATAAATTAATAATAGATTTTCAATATGGAAAAAGTACTGAAAACAGCAATGCTTATATTTCAGATTTTGATACCTTTCCTTCTTTTATTGAAAATAATCCAGAAAAAAATACTACAGACGAAGAATCTAAAGATGTTTTAGTGAAGGCTGATTATGTGTTACCAATTGGAGAAAATGCTCAATTTGAATTTGGTTTTAAAGCTGATTTAAACAAACTAACAACCGATTATTTAGTAGAAGATTTTGATGAAGACACCAATCAATTTTTTAATAATACAAATTTTTCAAATACATTAAACTTTGATCAAGATGTATTTGCTGTATATTCTCAATATGGAGAAAAAATAAACAAATTCTCCTATTTAGTTGGCTTAAGAGCTGAAACTACAGATAGACAAATTAACTTAATACAAACAGACGAAGTTTATAATAAAAAATTTACTGAATTATTTCCAACAGTAAATTTAGGATTAGAGTTTAATGATTCTGAAAGTTTAACATTGGGATATAGTAAAAGATTAAGACGTCCTCGTCATTGGTTTTTAAATCCTTTTGAATCTAGAACAAGTGAAACTTATATTAGAAAAGGAAACGTAAATTTAGATCCAACTTATACTAATTCATTTGATTTAGGTTATTTAAAAAGATGGGAAAAATTCACATTAAACACTTCTATTTATTACCAACATGCCGTTAATAATATTGAAATGGCAATAACTGAAGATGTTAGAGATATTGATGGAGTACCTACTTTGGTAATAATTAGAAACCCTATTAACCTTAGTTCACAAGATCGCTATGGTTTTGAATTTACAACAAACTACAATCCATTTAAATGGTGGAGACTTAACAATAGTTTTAACTTTTTTAAATCTGTAACTGATGGTGAATTTAATAATATTAGTTACGATTCTGATGATGTAAGCTGGTTTACTAGAATGGTTTCTAGAGTTACACTACCTGGTAAAATTGATTGGCAAACAACTGGTTTTTATATGGGCCCTTCAGAAGGAGCACAATCTAAAAGAGAAGGCATGTTAAGTGTTAATTTAGCATTTAGTAAAGATGTTTTTAAAGAAAATGCAACGGTATCTTTAAATGTTAGTGATTTATTTAATACAAGAAAAAGAAAATCAACTAGTTATTCACCAACAACAGAATCTGTAGGTGAGTTTCAATGGAGACAACGTCAAATTATGTTGAATTTTACATATAGATTTAACCAGAAAAAGAAACGAGAAAGATCGCAAAACGGTTATGATGGCGGTGGAGAAGAAGAAATGTTTAAAGCATAAAACCAAAAAAGGGCAATTTAAAAATTGCCCTTTTTTTATATATTAAATACCGAAAATTACTTTTTAGGTATCGCTCTTCCTTCTTTTCTATATTTCCAAGATTCTTTAAAATACCCTATTAACCAATAAGGAATAATAAACGTGATTAAAAAAATCATTAACCAAAATCCCATAGTGAATATGGTTAAAAATACTAAAAATCCTGAAAATTGTGATAAATCCATAACTTATAAATGTTATTTTATGTTTTTTACAAAATTAGTATTTATTTTTAATTTATCACTCTTCTTTTATTATTTTTTATAAATGACATTTCTTATTAAATTTTTAAAATAAATAGCACCTTTTTTACCTATATAGTTCATATCTAGTAATAAACTTTTTTAATAAAAAAAGACACCAAAGAAACAAAGTTCTCTGATGTCTTTAATCTATAAATATTGTTTTCTATTTACTATTTAAATTCTGCAAAGAAATCATTCCCCTTATCATCTACCAATAAGAATGCAGGGAAATTCTCAATTCTAATCTTACGAACAGCTTCCATTCCTAATTCTGGGAAGTCAACTACTTCAACAGATTTAATACTTTGCTTTGCAAGAATTGCGGCTGGTCCTCCAATAGAACCAAGGTAAAAACCACCATTAGCTTTACAAGCATCTGTTACTTGCTGCGTACGATTACCTTTTGCTACCATCACCATACTACCACCTACTTTTTGGAAAGGATCTACATAAGGATCCATTCTACCCGCTGTTGTTGGGCCAAAACTACCTGAAACCATTCCTTTAGGTGTTTTTGCAGGACCTGCATAATACACAGGATGATCTTTAAAATACTGAGGCATTTCTTCACCATTTGCTAGCATTTCACTAATTCGTGCATGCGCCATATCACGAGCAACAATTAATGTTCCTCTAAGGTTGAAACGTGTTTTTACTGGATATTTTGAAAGTTCTTCACGTATTTTATCCATTGGTTGATCTAAATCTAACTCAATAGCATCCTTTAGGTGCGGTGCTTCTTTTGGTAAAAATTGTCCTGGATTTTTTTCTAATTCTTCTAGAAAAATACCTTCTTCAGTAATTTTACCTTTTACATTGCGGTCTGCACTACAGCTAACACCCATACCTACTGGACAAGACGCAGCATGACGAGGAAGACGAATAACACGTACATCGTGAACAAAATACTTACCACCAAACTGAGCTCCTACCCCACTTTCTTGACAAATCTTCGTTATTTTTTCTTCCCATTCAAGATCACGGAAAGCTTGTCCGCCATCATTACCTTTTGTTGGTAAGTGATCCAAATAACCTGCCGATGCCTTTTTTACTGTTGCTAAGTTAGCTTCAGCAGAAGTTCCACCAATAACAAATGCTAAGTGATAAGGAGGACATGCTGAAGTTCCTAAATCCATAATATGCTTCTTAACAAAATTAGTTAAGTTTTCTTCCGTCAACAAAGACTTAGTCATCTGATATAGGTAAGTTTTATTACCAGAGCCTCCACCCTTTGTTATAAATAAGAATTCATATTTATTACCAGGTGTGCTATAAATATCGATTTGAGCGGGAAGATTATTTCCCGAGTTTTTCTCTTCTAACATTGTTTGAGGAACAATTTGAGAAAAACGAAGATTATCAGTTTGAAAAGTATTGTACACTCCTTTTGAAATGTATTCAGCATCATCTACTCCAGTATACACATCTTCCCCTTTTTTACCCATACAAATTGCAGTACCAGTATCTTGACAAGTTGGCAATTCGCCAGCTGCAGTTACCATTTGATTCAACAACATAGTATAAGCAACAAAACGGTCGTTATCTGTAGCTTCTGGATCTTTAAGAATCGTCTCTAATTTTTTTAAGTGAGAAGCACGAAGGTAGAATGACACATCATGATATGCTGCTTGTGAAAGCAACTCAAGCCCCTCAGGTGCTACTTTTAAAATTTTTCGCCCATCAAACTCCACAACAGAAACGTGGTCTTTAGTTAATAAACGATACTTTGTAGTGTCCTTTGTAATAGGAAACGGCTTTTGATATTTAAATTCAGACATTTTATATAATTTTATTGTAATTCATTTTTTACTCCTACAAATATACAATGGTAGATGAAAATAGTTGGTAGAATAAATGCGATTTTTTTGTTGGACATTATATTAGTAAACTAATATTTATAAAATTAATGCTTACATTTAAATAAAAACTTAAAAAAAGATCTAACTAATGATTAATTCGACTAAAAAACCATTTAAATTGACAAACACAATAACATGAAATATAGAATAGAAAAAGACACCATGGGACCAGTTAAAGTTCCTGCCG
Organism: uncultured Lutibacter sp.; assembly: GCF_937891065.1. Classification (GTDB taxonomy): domain Bacteria; phylum Bacteroidota; class Bacteroidia; order Flavobacteriales; family Flavobacteriaceae; genus Lutibacter. Next base: position 24,190 of record NZ_CALAEQ010000224.1, read on the forward strand.
ATAAATATTGGGGAGCTCAAACTGAACGGTCAAGAAATAATTTTAAAATTGGACAGTCAGGTTCTATGCCTTTAGAAATAATTTACGGTTTTGCGTACTTAAAAAAAGCTGCTGCTCACGCTAATTGTGATTTAGGAGTACTTTCTGCTGAAAAAAGAGATTTAATTTCAAAAGTATGTGAAGAAATATTAGCAAGAAAACATGATAACCAATTCCCTTTAGTAATTTGGCAAACTGGTTCTGGCACTCAAAGTAATATGAACTGCAACGAGGTAATTGCCAACAGAGCTCACGAAATTGCAGGGAAAATTATAGGCGAAGGCGATCCTACAATACAAGCAAATGACGACGTGAATAAATCACAATCAAGTAACGATACATTTCCAACTGGCATGCATATCGCTTGTTACAAAATGATTATTGATGTTACCATTCCTGGTATTGAAAAACTTCGTGACACTTTACAAGCAAAATCGATAGAATTTAAAGATGTGGTAAAAATTGGTCGTACTCATTTAATGGATGCAACACCATTAACTATTGGACAAGAATTTTCTGGCTATGTTTCACAGTTAAACCACGGTTTAAAAGCATTAAGAAATACATTACCGCATTTAGCTGAATTAGCTTTAGGTGGAACCGCAGTTGGAACTGGGCTTAATACACCAAAAGGTTATGATGTTTTAGTTGCTCAAAAAATTGCTGAATTTACAGGATTACCATTTAGAACAGCTGAAAATAAATTTGAAGCTTTGGCTTCTCACGATGCTTTGGTAGAAAGTCATGGTGCATTAAAATTATTGGCTGTCTCATTAAATAAAATAGCCAACGATATTAGAATGATGGCTTCAGGACCTAGATCAGGAATTGGTGAATTAATTATTCCAGCTAACGAGCCCGGAAGTTCAATTATGCCAGGAAAAGTAAATCCAACTCAATCTGAGGCATTAACAATGGTTTGTGCACAAGTAATGGGAAATGATGTTGCAATTACTATTGCAGGAACTCAAGGTCATTACGAATTAAACGTTTTTAAACCTGTAATGACTGTGAACTTTTTACAATCTGCTCGTTTAATTGGCGATGCATGTGCAAGTTTCAACGATAATTGTGCAACTGGTATTGAACCAAATTATAAACGTATCACTGAACTATTAAACAATTCATTAATGTTAGTAACTGCGTTAAACACAAAAATAGGGTATTACAAAGCTGCCGAAATAGCAAATACTGCTCACCAAAATGGAACTACTTTAAAAGAAGAAGCTGTACGTTTAGGCTATGTTACTACTGAAGAATATGATTCTTGGGTTAAACCTGAAGATATGATTGGTCAGTTAAAATAACTGACAACACTTTTAACCAAAAAAAGCATTGAATTTCTTCAATGCTTTTTTTATATAAATTACCTATCTTCTAATTTACCAATTCAAAAGATTGTTTAGCTATTTCAACTTCTTCATTAGTTGGAACAATCAAAATTTTAGTTTTTGAATTTTCTTTATGAATTTCAGTCAATTTTTTAGCTCTAATATTATTCTTTTCAACATCTAGTTCAATTCCAAAGTATTCCATATTAGTACATACTAATTTTCTAATAACATCAGAGTTTTCTCCAATTCCAGCTGTAAATACTATCGCATCCAATCCGTTCATTGCAGCTGTATAAGAACCAATATATTTTTTAATTTTATAAGCACTCATATCTAAAGCCAACTGACAATCTTTATTTCCTTTTTCAGCTTCAGCTTCAATATCACGTAAATCACTAAAACCTGTTAAACCAAACATTCCACTTTCTTTTTGGAGCATACTATTTACATCATCAAGAGTGTAGCCCAAATTATTTACTAAATGAAAAATAATAGCATGATCTATTTCACCACTTCTTGAACCCATTATTAGCCCTGTTACAGGTCCAAAACCTAATGAAGTTTCAATACTTTTTCCGTTTTTTACAGCAACCATACTACAACCATTACCTAAATGAATTGTAATGATTTTAGAATTTTCAATTCCTAAATATTCAATTACTTTTTCAGAAACGTATTTATGACTAGTACCATGAAATCCGTATTTTCTAATCTTGTGTTCTTCCAAAAATTTATTTGGAATGGCATATTTATAGGCTTCTACTGGTATAGTTTGATGAAATGCAGTATCAAAAACAGCAATTTGTTTTGCATTAGGAAACATCGTTTCTGCAACTACAATCCCTTCATAATTTGCTGGATTGTGTTGTGGAGCTAATGAAAATAATTTTTTAATTTGATCTTTAACTTCTTGATTTATAATAGTTGTATCTGAAAAAGTACTTCCTCCATGAACAACTCTATGCCCTACTGCTTCAACCTCTGAAGTAGATTTTATGACTCCTACTTTTTCATCTAATAATAAGTTTACGACTTTTTCTAAACCAACTTTATGGTTTGGAATGTCTAAAACTTCATCTATTTTATTATTTTCAGATTTATAGTGAATTTCGGCATCATTTAAGCCGATTCTCTCCACTAATCCTGAACATATAACTTCTTCTTGAGGCATATTAAATAATTGATATTTAATTGAAGAACTACCTGAATTTATTACTAAAATTTTCATTTAAATCCCTTGTGCTTGTATTGCTGTTAATATAACTGTGTTAAAAATATCTTCTGTAGTACATCCTCTACTTAAATCGTTGACTGGCTTATTTAAACCTTGTAACATTGGCCCAATTGCTAATGCACCGGTTTCACGTTGAACGGCTTTATAGGTGTTATTACCTGTATTTAAATCTGGAAAAATTAATATATTAGCTTGACCTGCGACTTCTGAATCTGGCATTTTGCTTTTCCCAATTCTAGCATCTACAGCAGCATCATATTGTATTGGTCCTTCAACTTTTAAATCTGGGCGTAATTGTTTTACTATTTCTGTTGCTCTACGAACAATATCAACATCTTCACCTTTCCCTGAAGCGCCTGATGAGTACGAAAGCATTGCAATTTTAGGATCTATACCAAAATTTTTGCTAGAATCTGCAGACGAAATTGCAATTTCAGCCAATTGTTCAGCATTTGGATTTGGGTTAATAGCACAATCGCCAAAAACTGAAACTCTATCTTCTAAACACATAAAAAATATTGATGAAACAACTGAAACTCCAGGTTTTGTTTTAATAAACTGTAAAGCTGGTTTTATAGTGTGTTGTGTTGTGTGTGCTGCTCCAGACACCATTCCATCAGCTAACCCTTTGTGTACCATCATGGTTCCAAAGTAAGAAACATCACCCATTAAATCTTCAGCCATGTCAATAGTAAGTCCTTTATGCTTTCTTAATTCAAATAAAGTATTTGAAAAATCTTGAAAGTTTTCTGATTCTATTGGATTTATAATAGCCACTTTATTTAAATCTAATTTTAATCCAAGTCGAAGAATATTATTTTCAATAGTGTTTCTATCTCCTAAAATAGTTAAATCAACAATATCCATTTCAACCAACCTGCAAGCAGCAGTTATAACACGATCGTCATTACCTTCTGGTAAAACAATATGCTTTCGTTGAGTTCTTGCACGTTTCATTAAATTATATTGAAACATTCTAGGTGTAATACCAACATTATCTTTAAACGAAATTAGTTTTTCGTCCAATTTATCTATTTCAATATACTTATCAAAAGTACTTAATGAAGTTCTTATTTTTTGCTTATTCCCTGCGTACATATGTGAGCGCACAGCACCAATTTTATTTGCTACCTCAAAGGTTCCTTCTTGTGCTAATATAATTGGAACAATTTGCGATAACCCATCAATTAACTTAATGATAGAATCATCTGGAACTATACCTCCAGTTAAAACAATTCCTGATATTTTTGGATAATTAGAAGATACATTTGCTTGTAATGCTCCTAAAATAATATCAGCTCTATCACCTGGGGTAATTATTAAACTATCTTCTTCAAGGTGGTTAAGATAATTTCTTAACTGCATTGCACCTACTTTGAAACTAGATGACTGGTTATTAATACTGTCTTCACCAAATAAAATTTTAGCGTCAATAGCTTTTGCAATTTCTTTAATTGTAGGGTTATTTAATGAAGAAATTTTTGGAATAACATTTACCAAAACACTTTTTGGTAAATTTTTCTCAATACCTTCTCTTACTAGTTCAATATTAATTTCTTGAACTTTATTAGCTACTACAGCTAAAACTTCAACATCCTTTTCTTTAAATGAATCATAGGCCAAATGTAACCCATTAATAAACTCATCTAAAGTTTTACCAACACCACTTGAAACAATAATTGCAGGAATTCCTAAATTTTTTGCGATTAAAATGTTTGCGTCTAATTCTATAGCAACTCCCTCACCTGAAAAATCAGATCCTTCAACTAATACAAAATCATTTTTTTCTTCAATTGCTTTATATTTTTCAATAATTCTATCAAATATTTCACCTTCTTTCCCTTCATTTCGTTTTTTTATAAACTGAGAGCGTGTAAAGGCAAATGCATCATCTGGATTGATATCTAACTCGAAATGAGAGATAACTGTATTAATATGATTATCCTTTTTCCCTTTTTTAACATCATCAATAATAGGTCTAAAATACCCAACTTTTGCTGTTTTCCCTAATAACATTCTCATTAATCCTAACGAAACAATAGACTTACCGCTATTTGCTTCGCTGGTAGCTATGTATATGGCCTTACTCATTATTTATTTTTTTTGCAAATATACTTCAATATTCAATGAATTCATTAATAATTAGACTATATTTTGGTGACTTTTGTCACCTTTAATCAAAAAAATTTATTAGAATAGCTGTATATTTGAACTCCTAATTATATACTAAAATATGACAACTTTAATCATCAATATAAAAGAACTATTACAAGTTGAAAACTCACCTAAGGAAATGGTTTGTGGAGATCAAATGAAAATTCTACCTACTCTTAAAAATGCATTTTTATGTATTGAGAATGACATAATAATTGATTTTGGATTCATGAAGAATTTACCAAATTTAATTGCTAACAAAATTATTGATGCTACTGGAAGAATTGTATTACCTACTTGGTGTGATAGTCACACACACATTGTATATGCTGGAAATAGAGAACACGAATTTGTTGATAGAATTAACGGACTTAGTTATGAAGATATTGCAAATAAAGGCGGCGGGATACTAAATTCCGCAAAGTTATTACAAACAACATCCGAAGAAGAATTATACAAACAATCAGCTGTAAGAATTGAAGAAATAATGAAACTTGGTACTGGGGCTGTAGAAATAAAATCTGGCTATGGCTTAACATTAGAAGCTGAACTAAAAATGTTAAGAGTTATAAAAAAACTGAATGAAAATTATCCGATTACTATAAAAGCGACTTTTTTAGGTGCTCACGCTTTACCTTTTGAGTTTAAAAATAACAAAAGTGGTTATTTAGATGTAGTTATTAATGAAATATTACCAATTGTTGCAAAAGAAAACTTAGCTGAATTTATAGATATTTTTTGTGAAACGGGTTATTTTTCAGTAGAAGATACTGATCGGTTATTAAAAGCTGCAAGTAATTACGGATTAATGCCAAAAATACATGTAAATCAATTTAATGCTATTGGAGGTATACAAGCTGGAGTTAAATATAAAGCTCTTTCTGTTGATCATTTAGAAGAAATGAGAGATGAAGATATTGACGTTTTAAAAAACACTAAAACAATGCCTGTTGCTTTACCTTCTTGTTCCTTCTTTTTGAGTATTCCTTATACTCCAGCACGGAAAATGATTAATGCTGGTTTACCATTGGCCTTAGCAACAGATTACAATCCCGGCTCTACTCCTTCTGGTAATATGAATTTTGTGGTGTCAACTGCTTGTATTAAAATGAAAATGACTCCTGAAGAAGCTATAAATGCAGCAACAATAAATGGTGCTTATGCAATGGGATTAGAAAAAACTCATGGAAGTATTTGTAAAGGTAAAAAAGCAAATCTTATAATTACTGAACAAATTCCAAGTTATAATTTTATTCCATATTCTTTTGGAAATAACAACATATACCAAGTTATTATTGAAGGAAAAATTATTTAAACTAATTAACTCTTATTTTTTTTAAATAATTTTCTAAAAGTCGATTTTTCTTCATTTTCAGTATAACCATTTGAATATTTTCCATAGCCATATCCGTACCCATATCCGTATCCATAGCCATATTTAGATTTTACTTTAAAATCATTTAAAACAATGCTAATATTTGAAATTTCCTGCTTACGATACTTATCATTAATCATTTTTAGCATACCTTTTTGAGAATACCCTTGTCTAACAACATAAACTGTTGAATCAGCATATTTTATCAACTCTAAAGCATCTGAAACTAAACCAATAGGTGGCGTATCTAAAATAATATAATCATATTCCTCTTTAAGACTGTTTATTAAATCTTCAGTTGCTGAATTAATTAATAATTCGGACGGATTTGGAGGAACTGGACCAGAAGTTATAACATCTAAATTTTCAATTTTCGTTTTTTGAATAATACTTTCTTTGCTTTCCTCACCAATTAGATAATTTACAACCCCAATTTTATTCGAAATTTCAAAGTCCCCAAATATTTTTGGTTTACGTAAATCCAATCCAACCAAAATGGTTTTTTTACCTCCTAAGGCAAAAACTGTTGCTAAATTTATTGAAACAAATGTTTTTCCTTCTCCACTAACTGAAGAGGTTATAATAATAGTTTTACATTTATCTTTTGTATTTCTTGCAAATAGAAAATGAATATTGGAACGTAAGGCTCTAAAAGATTCTGAAACCGTGGATTTAGGTTTTAAAAACACCGCTAAATTATTATCTGCCGTATTTTTTCCAACAACTCCTAATATTGGAATTGGTGAAATTCGCTCAATATCTTCAGCCGTATAAATTTTACTATCTAATATTTCTTTTGCAATTATTACAAAAAGAGGTAATATAGTTCCTAATAACAAAGCTATCACATAATTAAATGAAACTCTAGGCAAAATAAAACCTTGACCAGTATCTTTAGCTGTATCTAAAACTGAAATATCAGAGACACTCGCTGCAATTGCTATTTCAGCTTCATATCGCTTTTGCATTAAAAACACAAAATTAGATTCTGTTAAACTATACTTTCGTTGAAAGTTTAATAATTTTTGTTCTTTATTTGGAAGTTTGGTTAACTGGTAATTATAAGAATTTAATCTATTTACACTGTTCGTTAAACTTACATTTGTTACTTTTTTTAAGGATGATATATTCTCAAGCAACACATTTCTTGCCGTTTCAATTTCATCGTTAATTAACTTTAATGAAGGATGATTTGAAGTAACTTCACTTGATAATTTTTCTTTTTGAATAGAAAGTTCCGTTAATTTACCTACCATCCCTGCAATAGAACCATCTTCAATATTTATAATAGCAGGTGCTGGTATTTTAGAATAATTTGAATTGGTCTTAATATAGTTTTCTAAATTTTCAAAATATACAATTCTATCAGCCAATTGCTGTTGCATTTTGTCAAGTCCCAATGTTTGCGAAAATATTTCTCCGGCTTCCGCAGATAAATTATAAATTGAATTTTGCTCTTTAAATTTTCCAATATTATCCTCAATTAATTTTAAACTATCTGATGTGTTTTTAAATTGAGCATCTATAAATTCTTTTGTACTATAAGCATAATTTGTTTTTTGTTCTAATTCATATGCTGATAAAACTTCAACCGTTTTATTTAAATAATCGACTAATCTATTTTTATTTGTACCAGTTAATGATAATTCTACAAGTGAAGTTCCTGCAAGTCCATTTGCTCTTACATTTTGATATTTCCCCGTTGCTTGACCTATCGTTTTTAACTGTATATAAAACGATTGCCCCATTAAAGGTTTTGAGGTATCCTTAATTTCAATTTGCGCTTTTAAAAATGGTAAATTAATATATTCATCAATTAAAAATGTTTGAGAAAAGTTCTCATTTTCAACAGTTATTTTTTTAGTAGTTTCATCTTTATAATTAATTAGATTACTACTAGTTTCACCATTAAAATCTACCGATAATTTAAAACTATTGTTATCAATAAAATCAATTTTAATAAGTGTATTTAATAATTGATACTGATTAGGTTGAAGCGTAATTACAAAGTTAGTTTTACCATAAACATCCTCCGTTCTAAAACGTCCATCTTTTAAATAATCTATATAAAATTTTAATTCCCTTACTACTTTTTCATTGTGAGTTCTTGAGATTAATGCTTTTCTAATTGATTCTACTTTATCGCTTACACCTCCCCAATTAAATGCAATATTGGTACCTGATGAAAAAAGTGGGTTTTGTTTCTCCTTAACTGCTATAGTTGTTTGTAAACCATATATTTTTTCAGTTGAAATATTGAAATAATAAGCAATTCCTAAAGCAATAATGATTGAAAATAAAAACCATTTCCAATTCGCAAGAATTCTAAACAGGTAATCTTTTATATCTGATATGTGCTCTGCTCTATTTTCAATAAAATTGAATTTATTCTCCATTATTAATATTATATATTTTTAACTAATAATACAGAGCTCACCAAAAACGATAAAACGGTTACAACTGTCGAAAAAGTTTGAAGTCCTGTAGTTCCTGTTCCCCAAGATTTTTGTTTTAAGGGAGCTACATAAATAATATCATTTGGCTGAATATAAAAATTCTCAGATTCAAATATTTCAATTTTTGTGAGGTCTAACTTGTATTTTTTAACACCATCTAATGTCTTTCTAATTAATGTTACATCTTCTCTATTCCCCAACTGAGAAATTTCTCCTGCATTTGCAATAGCATCAATTATTGAAACCTGATTTTGAGCCAAATTAATAGTACCTGGTGATCCCACTTCACCTGTAACTATAAAATTAATACCCGCCAATTTTACAGTGACAAAAACCAAATCTGGATTTTTTAAAAAATTACTTAATTCACCTTCAATTTTTTTTCTAACTTCATTTTCAGTATACCCTAATACATTTAAATCTCCTATATAAGGTATTCTAATATTTCCATGTCTATCAACGCTATACCCCGAGAAATACAAACCTTGCCCTTTATTTGAGCTATTGTTATTACCTGCTTCACTCTTAAATAGAGAAACTATCTCAGAATTAACAGATTTAATATCAATATATAATACATCATTTACTTGTAAACGATAAGGTTCATTATTTAGTTTGTAAATTTCCGATTTCTCAATAGGCTCTCCCTGAAAATAAGTCATTTGTTTTGTAGTAACACAAGAAGACAAACAACCTAAAAGCAATACGTATAAAAAAAGTTTCTTCATATAAATTTAGTGGTGTAAGGCAAATATAATTTTAAATAGCAAATTAAAATAATATTTCTATTATTTTCGTGCTAAATTTAGCCTAATATGTGGTTCAAAGTTAAGTCATTTATTTTATTTCTATCAAAATCTACCAATCAACATGGAGTACACTCGCCTTTTGTGTATAACTTAGTTACAAAATGTTTCTATCAAAGAGCCAACACTTCCAAAGTTAATTTAGTAAATACCGCTAAAAAATGGCTATCTCAAAATAAAAATACAATAACTGTTACTGATTTTGGTAGTGGATCAAAAATCTTTAAAAATAACGAACGAAAAATAGCTGATATTGCAAAAATTGCAGGAATTAACAATAAAAAGGCAGCACTTTTACTTAGAATAATAACCTATTTTGAAATAAAAAACATGTTAGAAATTGGAACCTCAGTTGGTTTAGGAACTGCAGCACTAAGTATTGGTAACCCAAAAGCAACTATTACAACTCTTGAAGGATGCGAAAATACAGCAAGTATTGCACAAAAATTATTTGATACTTTTAAATTGAAAAATATTACATTAACCACTGGAAACTTTAAAGAAACATTACCTTTAGCCGTAAATAACAATACATTCGATTTAATTTATTTTGATGGAAACCATCAAAAAGAAGCAACCCTAAATTATTTTAATTTGTGTTTAGATTCAGCGCATAATAATTCTATATTTATTTTTGATGATATAAATTGGTCTTCAGAAATGCAACAAGCTTGGAAAGCAATAAAAAAACATCCAAAAGTAACAATTAGCATTGATACTTTTTTTTGGGGAATTATTTTCTTCAGAAAAGAACAAGAAAAAGAACATTTCACAATAAGAGTTTAGAATCTTATTTTATAAAAAATTAAATACTTTAAATTATGAAAATTTATACAAAAACAGGCGACAAAGGTAAAACTTCACTTTTTGGAGGAACTAGAGTCCCTAAATATGATTTAAGAATTGAAGCTTACGGAACAGTTGATGAATTAAATTCATACATAGGTCTAATTCGCGATCAAAAAATTGATGCAAATACTTCTAAAATTTTACTAATAATTCAGCATGAATTATTCACTATTGGTTCCATGTTAGCTACTCCACCAGAGAAAAAAGTGTTAAAAAATGGAAAAGAACGCTTAACTATTTCAAAAATTAGCAATGAATCAATTGAACTTTTAGAAAAAGAGATGGACAAAATGAATGAATCATTACCAGAAATGACTCATTTTATTTTACCAGGTGGCCACCCAACAGTGTCATATTGTCATATTGCACGTTGTATTTGCAGAAGAGTTGAACGGATAACCACCCAACTAAGTGACGAAAGCAGCATTGAACCACTAATTTTAATGTATTTAAATAGACTTTCTGACTATCTTTTTGTGCTGGCACGGAAATTGACAACTGATAATAACGCTCAAGAAGTTCAGTGGATTCCTGAGAAAATATCATAAGTTCTTTTAAATACTAAAAAAAAGTAATAAAAAACTTGACTATTTGAGTAAAAAAATTATTTTTGCAAAAAATTAATACGAGAACACATGTATTGGACATTAGAATTAGCATCTTATTTATCAGATGCACCTTGGCCGGCAACAAAAGATGAATTGGTTGATTATGCAATTAGAACTGGAGCACCTCTGGAAGTTGTAGAAAACCTTCAAGAACTTGAGGATGAAGAAGAAAATTTTGAATCTATAATTGAAATTTGGCCAGATTATCCGTCTGAAGATGATTATCTTTGGAACGAAGATGAATACTAAAAAATAACAAAATACAAAAAGTCTCGTTGGAGACTTTTTTTTTGCTTTATTAACTAAAATTTTAATCATATTTTAAGCCTTTTAAAATTAAAATATTTTAAATTCGCTTACTATTTAGATAACAACACAGATTACACAAACAATAAGTATTCAATAAAAATTGACACATTAATTATGAGTATTATAAATTCAGTACTGAAAGTATTTGTTGGAGATAAAAAGAAGAAAGATTTAAAAATACTTCAACCAATTGTCACTAATACTATTTCTTTTGAAAAAGAAATTTCAGCATTAACAAACGACCAATTAAGAGATAAAACTAATTATTTCAAACTTAAAATAGCAGAAGCTACTAATGAATTTACTTCAAGAATAAAAACTCTAGAAGAAGAAGCTCATGAAGCTAGTGTTGACAGAAAAGAAGAAATTTATGCTGAAATTGACTCCTTAGCAGATGATTCTTATGAAACTTCCGAAAAGGTTCTAACAGAAATTATGCCTGAGGCTTTTGCTGTTATTAAAGAAACGGCAAAACGTTTTACTGAAAATGACTCAATTACAGTAACTGCTTCACCTTTTGATCGAGAACTTTCCGCAACAAGAGAAAACATAACTCTTGATAATGACAAAGCAACATGGGCAAATAAATGGGATGCTCAAGGAAAAGAAGTTACTTGGGATATGATACATTATGATGTTCAGTTAATTGGTGGTTCTGTTTTACATCAAGGTAACATTGCAGAAATGATGACTGGTGAAGGAAAAACATTGGTATCTACACTTCCTGTTTATTTAAATGCACTTACTGGTAATGGTGTGCATGTTGTAACAGTAAATGATTACTTGGCAAAACGTGATGCGGCTTGGATGGGCCCAATTTTTGAATTTCATGGTTTAAGTATAGATTGTATAGATCACCACCAACCAAATTCCGACGCTCGTAGAAAAGCTTATAATTCAGATATTACTTATGGTACTAATAATGAATTTGGATTTGACTACTTACGTGATAATATGGCTCATTCACCAAATGATTTAGTACAACGTCCGCATAACTACGCTATAGTAGATGAGGTGGATTCTGTATTAGTTGATGATGCTCGTACACCGTTAATTATTTCAGGAGCAACTGCAAATGCTGACCGACATGAATTTAATGAATTAAAACCAAGTGTAGATAAAATAGTTTCAACACAACGTAATTATTTAACTGCAGTTTTAGCTGAAGTAAAAAAATTAATTAAGGATGGTGACACGAAAGAAGCTGGTTTTTTATTGCTTCGAGTTTATAGAGGATTACCAAAAAGTAAAGCATTAATTAAATTTTTAAGTCAGGAAGGTATTAAACTGTTATTGCAAAAGACTGAGAATTTTTACATGCAAGATAACAATCGTGAAATGCCTAAAATTGACGAGGAATTATATTTTGTTATTGATGAAAAAAACAATTCTATTGAATTAACAGATAAAGGAATTACATTTTTATCAGGTGATGATGGTGATGAAAACTTCTTTATTTTACCAGATTTAAGTACAGCAATTGGCCAGATAGATAGTGACGATTCTAGCGTAGAGGAAAAAACTTCTAAAAAAGAAGAATTATACCGCGATTTCAGTATAAAAAGTGAGCGAATTCACACCATGAACCAATTATTAAAAGCATACACTTTATTTGAAAAAGATATTGAGTATGTAATCATGGATGACAAAATTAAAATTGTTGATGAACAAACTGGTCGTATTATGGATGGCCGACGTTATTCAGATGGTTTACATCAAGCAATTGAAGCAAAAGAAAATGTAAAAATTGAAGCTGCTACGCAAACATATGCAACTGTAACACTGCAAAATTACTTCAGAATGTATCGTAAACTTTCTGGTATGACGGGTACAGCTATTACTGAAGCAGGTGAATTTTGGGATATTTATAAATTAGATGTTATTGAAATTCCAACAAACGTTCCATTAATTCGTGATGATAGAGAAGATTTCGTTTTCAAAACAAAACGTGAAAAATACAATGCAGTTATAGATGAAATTGAAAGATTAGTGAAGCTAGGTCGTCCAATTTTAGTTGGTACTACCTCTGTAGAAATTTCTGAATTATTAGGTAGAATGCTAGCAATCAGAAAAATTAATCACAATGTATTAAATGCTAAACTTCATAAAAAAGAAGCTGATATTGTTGCACAAGCAGGTAATGCAGGTATTGTTACAATAGCAACCAATATGGCAGGACGTGGAACGGATATTAAATTATCTGATGAAGTAAAGGCTGCAGGAGGTTTAGCTATTGTTGGTACAGAACGTCATGATTCTCGTCGTGTTGACCGTCAGTTACGTGGTCGTGCAGGTCGTCAGGGAGATCCAGGTTCTTCACAGTTTTATGTATCATTAGAAGATAATTTAATGCGTTTATTTGGCTCAGAACGTATTGCAAAAATGATGGATAGAATGGGATTACAAGAAGGTGAAGTAATTCAACATTCTATGATTACCAAATCTATTGAAAGAGCACAACGTAAAGTTGAAGAAAATAACTTTGGAGTTCGTAAAAGATTACTTGAATATGATGATGTAATGAATTCTCAACGTGAAGTTGTTTACAAACGTCGCCGCCACGCATTATACGGAGACCGTTTACAAGTTGATATTGTAAATATGATTTTTGACACTTGCAATCTCTTAGTAAAAGAAAATAAATTTACCAATGATTTTCAAAATTTCGAATTTGAATTAATTCGATTTTCATCAACTAGTTCTCCTTTTACCCAAGAAGAATTTAAAACATTAACTGAGCAAGAACTTACAGATCAACTATTTGATGTCGTTTATAAAAATTATAAAGAAAAATTAGAAAGAAGCGCAAAAGCAGCTTATCCTGTAATTAAAGATGTTTATGAAAATCAAGGTGATAAGTATGAACGAATTGTAGTTCCTTTTACTGATGGAACAAAAGAATTAAAAGTAGTTACAAATTTAAAAGAAGCTTACGAATCTAATGGAAAAGGATTAGTTACCGATTTTGAAAAAAATATTACGCTTGCAATAATTGACGATACTTGGAAAGATCATTTACGCCAAATGGATGAGCTTAAACAATCTGTTCAAAATGCAACATATGAGCAAAAAGATCCGCTCTTAATTTACAAATTTGAATCGTTTGAATTGTTTAATGGAATGCTTGATAAAGTTAATAAAGAAGTTTTATCATTCTTATTTAAAGGAGAATTACCATCTCAAGCGGTAAATCAGGTTTCACAAGCAAGAGAGCAAAAAAGAGAAAAAGTTCAATTAAGTAAAGAAGAATATAGCAACCAATCTGAAAGTGCACAAACCAATCAAACACAACAGCCTCAAATAGTTGAAACAATTGTTAGATCTGAACGAAAAGTTGGTAGAAACGAGCACGTTACTATAAAAAATGTAATGACTGGTGAAAACAAATCATTAAAATTCAAACAAGCTATTCCGTTAATTCAAAAAGGAGATTGGGTACTTGTAGATGAATAAAACTTAAAAGCAACTTAAACTTAGAATAATAGGTAAGTTTAAGTTGCTTAATTATAAGATTTTCAAACCTTATTTTTATTCGATTTCTTCATGTTTAAATAAGCTAATTCCTTCATCAGAAATAGTAATTAATTGTTGTCTAAACAAACCACCTACAGCACTTTTAAAAGACTTTTTACTCATTCCTAATTGATATTTTATTTCATCAGGACTACTTTTATCGTGTAAACCAATAAAACCATCATGCTGTCTTAACGCATTTAGTATAATAATTTCATTTTTAACAATAGTATGCTTAAAACCAACTGCTTGTAAGCTTATATCTAATTTTTCATCTTCACGAATTTTCTTTATATAGCCTACCAATTTTTGACCTTCTTCAATTTTTTGGTACAGTTCGTTTTTATAAAGCAATCCTTCAAATTCTTCATTTACCAACACTGTAAAACCCATTCCAGTATTTCTTACTACAATTAAATCTACTTTATCTCCTACTTTTAAATCCATTTTTTATTCTTTTAAATTGTTGAAATATGCTTTTAATATTTGATCGTTTTCTTCTCTTGGTGTAAATATTTCTAATAATTTCGGAAGCTTAGATGTTTCATAAAAATTAGAAAGTTGATTATTTAAATCTTCTTCATTTTTAGCTGTAACATACTCAAAATTATGCATTTTACATAAATGTTCAGCAGTTAAATTATGTGGTGTTTCAAAATAATCCAGCGCATTTGAATCTTTTGGACCTGGAATAAATCTAAAAATACCTCCACCTCCATTATTTATTACAATAATTCTAAAATTATTTGGAATGTAATTATTCCATAAAGCGTTACTGTCGTAAAAAAAACTAATATCACCTGTAATAAATACTGTATTTTCTTTTGATGAAAATGCTGCACCAATTGCTGTACTTGTACTTCCATCAATACCACTTGTACCTCTATTACAAAATACACGCAATGTTTTGTTTATATTAAATAATTGCGAATAGCGTATTACTGAGCTATTACCTAATTGCAATTGTGAACTATTAGGGATTGAAGGTAGCAACTTACTGAATACTTTTAAATCTGAAAACGCACAATTATCAATAAATTCTTGATGCTTATTTAATCTAAATTCTTTTTTTCGCAACCAATAATCTTGATAGTGACTTTTGGTTGGTTTGGTTAAAAAGAAAAACTGACTAAAAAATAATTGTGGCGATATTTTAAAATGATGGTTTAAGCAATGAAACGTGTCAAATGCTCTTTTAGCATCGGCATGCCAATGATGTGTTGGCTTAAATTTTCTTAAATGTTCCTTTATTTTTTTTGAAACAATTAATCCCCCTAAACTTATTAAAATATCTGGTTGAAATTTTCCCAATTCATCTTCCTCTAAGGGAAAAATTAATTTATCAATACTATTTATAAATTTTGGATGTGAAACATTCGCTGTATTCTCTATCAAAACTAAAACCGAAGGATCTTTCAGTAAATATTCTAACTGAGTTTGCAATAATTCATCAGGAAAATGTTCTCCAACCAATACCATTTTCTTTGTTGAAGCATTCCAAATAGTTGCAAATTTTTGAAGTTCATCTACATCTAAAGGAATTTCATCTAATAAACTCTCTTTTAGCTCTTCAACATCTTCAATTTTATTATATTCAACTTCTTCAATTTCATACAAAGGGTCATTAAAAGGAACATTTATATGTACTGGACCTTTTTTATTTATAGCTGTTTCAATAGCTTTATTAATATTTTCTTCATCATTTTCAAAACCTAAATTAGCATTGTATAAAATATGATTATCAAATACATTTTCTTGTCTAATTGTTTGTCCGTCACCAATATCAATTAAATGAGCAGGTCTATCTGCCGAAATAATTAGTAAAGGAATATTACTATAAAATGCTTCCGCAATTGCTGGATAATAATTTAACAATGCTGAGCCCGATGTGCATAATAAAGCTATAGGTTTACGAGTTTGCTGTGCAATTCCTAACGCAAAGAAAGCAGCGCAACGCTCATCAACAATAGATAGTGTTTTAATTTCTTTAGCCTCATTAAAACCCATAATTAAAGGTGCATTTCTTGAGCCTGGTGAAATTACAACTGTATTTACATTAAAATGCTCGCAGCTTTTTACCACTAATTGAGCTAATTTATTTTTTGGGAATTGACGCATTTACACTATAAAATTAAAGATGCAAAGTTACGGAAAGTAATTTTAGAAATTATTGAATAAAAACAAGTATTATTACACATCAAAATTATGAAATACTATAATATTTTTTTCATAACCTTTGCTTTAGAAACTGTTTCTTCCCACTCATTTTCAGCAATACTATCTATCGTAATTCCACCACCAATATAAATTGAAACTATATTATCATTTAATTGCATACAACGCAAATTCACAAATAAACTAGTGCAATTATCAATATTCAGCTCTCCTAAATAACCCGTATAATAAGACCTATTATATTCTTCATTTTCTAAAATAAATTTAATTGCTTTATCTTTAGGCAAACCACAAACCGCAGGTGTTGGATGTAGTGAATCTATCAAATTGCTAAGTGAGCTACTCGATTTTAATTTTCCAGAAATATCTGTTCTAATATGCAATAAATTTCCAGCCTTCACGGTATATGCTTCTGAAACTTTAATAGTATCAATACTCAATTTTATATTTTCTAAAATATAATCAGTTACAAATTGTTGCTCTTGTTTTTCTTTTTCTTTCCAAACAACATTGGTGGAATTTTCATATAGTTGAGTCCCCGCCAGAGCCATTGTTTTAAATTTATTATGGCTTACACTTATCAATTGTTCAGGACTTGCACCCATCCATAATCCAACACGTGGATGATACCATAAATACACAAAAGCATTTTTGTAGCTATTCAGCATTTTTTTTAAGGTATCAATAACATCAATCTTATCAATTTCTAGCGTTTCCTTTCTTGATAAAACAACTTTTTTTACATTATTATTTTGAATAAAATCAATTCCTTTATTTACTAATTGAATATGATTTTCTTTTGAATATTCATTAGAAATAATATTAAAATTCGAATCGTTTCTCTTTATTTTTAAATCAGCACTCTCTGAAACTTCAGAAGTTAGAAGTGTACATTCATTTATAGGAAATAATAGTTCTTTTTCATTCTTATTAAATGGTGCAAAAACGAAACCTTGATCTTCAAAAGAATTTAAATAATGTAGTTCGTCATTATTTTGAATATATGCAGTTATGCATGCCTCATCCGGCTTTCTAAAAACAACCAATGGTGTATTTGAGTTATAAAACTCAGAAATTTCATTAAAAAAATTTATAATTTCTTTTTGCAATTGATTTTAATTTAACTGTTGAAGTAGTACGCTTTTAATTTCATTAAAATTAGACCAAACCAATCCGTGTCCGGCATGATTCAAAGTTACTAAATCAAATTGTTGTGAAGAAAATTTTTCTTTTAAATATAATGAATTTTCAAACGGAACAATCCAATCTTCATTTCCATGAATACTTATAATTTTTGAAGGATTCTCATTCCAAGTAGTATCAAAATTTTGTAAATCTTTTTTATGTGATAACTTTTCTTTTGAAGCTGCTTTCCAAACTTTTGGCAATAACCATCTTGTTGCAGTCCATTTATAAAAATTAAGAGCCCAAGGCATTGGTTCTACTTTTGAATATACCGCAGGAGCTAACAATATTATTTTTTTATATTCATTCTTGGAAGCTAAAGCAATTGGGCCACCATAAGAATATCCAACCAAAATTGTATTTTTTTTTATCAAATCTTTGGTTAAATCTTCCAATAAATCGGTTTCAAAAGCAATAGATTCTTGAACATTTCCTGTTTGTTTTGTACCATAACCAATTCTATCATAAGAAATTAAATTAGCTTTCTTATTCAACTCAATATCAACTAAATACTTTTTAAAATCTAACGCTGATCCTATAGAACCATGAATAAACACAATGATCGGAAGTAAGGTATCCATTTCTTTTTGAGTTTCTATAACTCTATATTTAAACTCTTTAAATGTATGTTCAGATATATAAACCTGACTATTACTTTCAACAAAATCATTTATAATTTTTTTATCAGATTTAGGAATTGAAAAACGATAAAACGTAATTATTAAAGCTACTAAAAGAACACTTAAAAAAATTGCAATAATTTTTAAAATCTTTTTAAATTTTTGCAACATAGCTAATTATTTCGCTAAAATATAATTCGTTATTTTACAAATTGAAATCACTCTTTCTCTTTCATCAACAACTTTAATTTCAACTAAATGAATTGTTTTTCCTTTATGAATAATTTTAGCTGTAGCAGTAACAATTCCACTTTTTACACTTCTTAAATGGTTTGCTGAAAATTCAATACCTCGAACACTATATTTTTCTCTATCAATTGCTAATAATGAAGCTGGACTTCCAACACTTTCTGCCAAAGCCATGGTTGCTCCTCCATTTAAAATTCCATCAGGCTGATGAACTCTTGAATTCACAGGCATTGTTGCTACTAAGTAATCTTCACCAAAATCTACATACTTAATTTCTAAAGTTTCCATCAATGTATTTTCACACATCTTATTTAACATTGTTAATGTTGCTGTTTTATCACTCATAAAAAAATTGTTAGGCCGTAAAAATAAGAATTTAAAACTTTAAATAGTACCTTTGCAAACTAATTGTATTTTATTAAAATGGCTTACAGAATTAGAATTATTTTAGATGTTAAGAATGATGTGATTAGAGATCTAATTGTAGATAAAACTATAAATTTAGAAGAATTACATTTTACCATAGCAAAAGCTTTTGGCTTTAAAGGGCAAGAAATGGCTTCATTTTACGAGACTGATAATAATTGGGAACAAGGAGATGAAATTCCGCTTATCGATATGTCTGAAGAAGATAACTTACAAGAAATGAATACTTTATTAGTTTCTGACATTTTCAAAAAAGTAGGCAATAAACTAATCTATGTGTATGATTTTATGGCAATGTGGACATTCTTTGTTGAATTAGCTGAAATTATAAACACTCCTGAAGAAGGCTTACCTAAAATAGCTTTATCATTTGGAAATACACCTGATGAAGCACCAGAGAAGAAATTTAAAGCCGAAAAATCAATGGATGATTTTGACGCTTTTGATGACGAAAGTTTCTTAGATAATATTGATGATGTGGACTTTGACAATTATTAACTAAGGAATTTAAAATCTCCTTTAATATTTTACCTAATAATATAAGTATTTACATTTTCATAGTTCCTAGTAACAAAATCGAAAGCTACTCTTAAAATATCTCCCATATTATTACAATTTTTAAAATTTTTATCAAGAGTATATTTTTTAAGACCCATTTTAAGTTCATAAATTTTCTCAGGAGTAGAAATGTCATCATTACACATACAATCTAACAAATCATTCACTCTATCCTGAGAGCCTCTTAGCCTTCTCGCAATAGCTGAACGCTCCTCTTTTTTATATTGTTCAATAGATTCTTCTTGTAAATTATCAGAAACCATTTTTACAAAAGGGTAATTTTCTTTAAAATATTGAGGAAAATACACTTTTAAATTTCCTTCAAAACTTTGCTGATCAAAATCCATTGCACGCATACGGTATTCTACTTGATCAAAATCATACGAAGCAACAATTACATAATTATAAGACCGCATATCACCTAACATACGAATCATACAACGTTCATTAAATTTTACAAATTCTTTTGATAACCTTTTTTTACCTCTAATTGAAACCATATCCATATTTTCAATTAAAAATTGATCCCCAGGAATTCCTAAAACATGCTCCTCTATTAGCGTATCTTTATATATTAAGAAATTGATACTATTTGGCGATAATATATGTTCTAATTCTAAACCGTAAACTCTAGAAGCATCCGCTTTTTTAATATAAATATACGTGTGATTATCATTTAAAATATTTCTAATTTTAACTCTAAAAGGTTTTGAATTCCCAAAAGTACAGTAGTCAATTCCATCAATAGTTAAAAAAGGCATAGAATCTTCCGTACCATCACCGTGCAAAATTAAGTACATTCGCTTCAAACTCAAATCAATTTCTTCACGTTCATGCTCCGCATAATAAACCCGAATCCATAATGTATCTATACCATTTTTATCATACACTTCAATTGCTCCCGCAAAACGAAGTAAGTCATCATAAAATACTGGAATTTTAATATTTCTGTTGTATTCTGTTAAATAATTATACAAGCGTTCATTAATTGGATACGCTGGTTTTTTCTTCGACATTAATTTTTCTTCCTCCATAAATATCTTGATTTTTAGCCAAATTTAGTATATTGCTGTAACAATTTTCAATAATAATCGTCTTAATTTAATACTAAACTACAAAATATTGGAAACAATTATATCGCTTAACAATCTTAATAAAAAATTTGGAAATATTCATGCCGTAAATAATTTATCCTTTGATATAAAAAAAGGAAATGTATATGGTATTTTGGGCCCTAATGGAAGTGGAAAATCAACTACCTTAGGAATCATTTTAAATGTAGTTAATAAAACCTCTGGTAATTTCAGTTGGTTTGACGGTAATTTATCTACTCATCAAGCATTAAAAAAAGTAGGTGCTATTATAGAACGGCCAAATTTTTATCCATATATGTCAGCTATCCAAAATTTAAAGTTGGTATGTAAAATAAAGGAAATTCCTTTTTCCAGAATTGAAGAAAAACTAAAAACTGTTAATTTATACGAACGAAGAAATAGTAAATTTAAGACTTTTTCTTTAGGGATGAAACAGCGTTTAGCAATTGCTTCTGCCCTACTAAATGACCCAGAAATTTTAATTTTAGATGAGCCTACAAATGGCTTAGATCCTCAAGGAATTCATGAGATTCGAAAAATAATTAAAGATATTGCAAGTAATGGAACTACTATTTTATTGGCTTCACATTTATTAGATGAAGTTGAAAAAGTTTGTTCTCACGTGGTTGTAATTAGAGAAGGTATTAAATTATATTCGGGAAGAGTTGATGAAATGACTGCTTCACACGGTTTGTTCGAACTTAAAGTTGAAACCGATTCAGAAAAATTATTAGAATTACTTTCCAGTTTTGAAGGAATTGCTTCAATTAAAAATGATGATGACACCATAATTGCAACCTTAAGCAAACCTATTTCTGCAACAGAAATAAATAGCTTTTTATTTAAAAATGGAATTGTAGTATCTCATTTAGTGAAACGCAAACCAAGTTTAGAACAACAATTCTTATCACTAACTAACAAAAACTAATAATGTTTAGACTCTTAAATATAGAAATCCATAAATTAAAACATAGCAGAGCAAGTAGAGTTTTAATATTAATTTATTTTATTTTATTAACTTCAATAGCATTAATTGCTGCAATTAAATTTGATATTGGTCCCATAAAATTTCATTTGGCTGAACAAGGTATTTTTAATTTTCCTTATATCTGGCATTTTAACACCTTCATGGCTTCCATCTTTAAATTTTTCTTACTATTAGTAATTGTTTCAATGATGGCTAATGAATACAGTAACAAAACATTAAAGCAAAACTTAATTGATGGATTAAGTAAAAAAGAATTTGTATTATCTAAATTTTATACTGTTATTTTATTGGCATTAATTTCTACAATATTTGTATTTATTGTATCTATTGTATTAGGTTATATTTATTCTGATTTTAATGAATTTTCAATTGTAACCACTGATTTAGAATACTTACTTGCATTTTTTATAAAATTGGTTGGTTTCTTTTCATTTGGATTGTTTTTAGGAATCTTAGTAAAACGATCAGCTTTTGCTGTTGGTGCAATGCTAGTTTGGGCCATGATAGAAGGCTTTGCTAAAGGAATGAGCTATTGGAAATTAAAAGACTATGTAGATGAAATTATGCAGTTTTTTCCATTGGAAGCAATGGCTAATTTAATTAAAGAGCCTTTTACAAGATTAGATGCGGTTAAAGCTGTTGCAAAAACTGCTGGTGAAGATTTATCAAAAGACTTTTCTGTTCAGCCATTAGATATTATAATTGTACTCGTTTGGACAGCTATTTTTGTCTATTTATCTTATGCTTTACTTAAAAAAAGAGATTTGTAATTAATTTCTAAATTTAAACGTGAGTAATTTTTATATTTGGGGATTGTAACAATTATTTCCTGAATGAAAAAACTACTCACATTTATATTTCTAATAAACAGTTTAATTATTTTTGCTCAAGGCGAAGCTAATATTTGGTATTTTGGTGAAAATGCTGGTTTAGATTTTAGCAGTGGATCTCCTACTTCTTTAACTAGCGGTAAATTAAATACTTTTGAAGGGTGCTCAACTACTTCTGATTCAAACGGAAATTTATTATTTTATTCTGACGGAACTACAGTATGGAATAAAAATCATGCTATCATGTTAAATGGTACGGGGTTGAAAGGAAATCCATCTAGCACACAATCTGCTATGATAATTCCAAAACCTGGAAGCACCACTGAATATTATATTTTTACTGTAGGAGCTAGTGTTGGTGGTGGTGAATTTGGGTTTAATTATTATATTATTAATATGACTGCTGATGGTGGTTTGGGTGCTGTAACAAATGGACCTAATAACTTGTCAGGCTTTGATTCTGCCCAATGGACAGAAAAAGTCGCTGCGATTAAAGGAGGTGATTGCAATACATTTTGGGTATTATCCTACGCGAAAAATCAATTTTATGCATATAAAGTAACAAGTGGTGGTGTTACCAGCACTCCTAAAATTTCGTTAACTACACATTTTGCAGAAGATAGACGTGGTTATTTAAAAATAGCTCCTAATGGAAAAAAAATAGCTATTGCACATATGGCTGATTCACAGTTCTTACTGTATGATTTTAATAATCTAACAGGAGATGTAACAAATGGAAAAAGCCTCCCTTTAGTTGCTCCTATCAACAAACCTTACGGTGTTGAATTTTCTTCTAATAGCGAAAAATTATATGTACACGCAACAAATGATTTTTATAGCAGCATTTCTACGGAATGGGACAATCCAGTAAATCATCTTTCTACCTTATACCAATTTAATGTAAGCTCAAACGTAACAACTGAAATTATAGCTTCAAGAAAAATTATAGATTCCCAAAATCTGTTTAGAGGCGGATTACAATTGGGTCCAGATCAAAAAATATATAGAGCACTTTCAAAAACCTATAATCAAGGAATCCCATTTTTGGGCGTTATTGAAAACCCCGAAAATGATGGTGTTGCTTGTAATTATAAACATGAAGAAATTTCATTAGGTGGCAAAAATTCAACACAAGGATTACCTCCTTTTATCGCTTCTATTTTCTCTCAAATAGAAATTACAACTAAAGATACTGATGGTAATACCATTGTTTTAAACGATCAAACCACCAATGTATGTACTGGTGACAGTTTTGATATAAACCCAGAACCTTTAACTGGAACCCCAATTTATAAATGGTACTTTAATGGAGCTTCTACTCCTTTTTCAACATTAAGAGACTTATCGTTTTCAAATGTTACATCAGCTATTAATGGTGTTTATTCTCTAGTTGTTGAACAAACTGATATATGTGGTATCTCAAGTATTTTAGAAGGTAGTTTTACAATTGAGGTTTTTAACAACCCGTCTATAAACCAACCTTCAAATATTAAACAATGTGATGATAATAACGATGGTTATTATACTTTCAATTTAAAAAATTTAAAAAATGTTGAAGTTTTAAACGGCCAAAGTTCTACAGAATTTGAAGTATTATACTTTAAAAATCAAACGGATGCAGATAATAACACGGATGCAATTACTATTCCGTATACAAACACTGCTCCTTATAGTTCAGATACAATAATTGCCCGTATTCAAAACATTCACAATTCTACTTGTTTTGAAACTGAAAGTTTTACAATTGAAGTATTTGAATCTCCAACTCCTCCAACATCAATAGCTGTTTTAGAAAAATGTGATTCAAATTTAGTTGGGACAGATACAGATGGTATTGAAATTTTTGATTTAACACAAAAAATAACTGAAATTTTAAACGGACAATCAGCTTCAAATTTTACAATTTCGTATTTTTCAGATGCAGGATTAACTGCTCCTATAAACCCTAACTCATTTCAAAACTCAACTCCTGGTGGACAAACTATATATGTTCGTATCACTAATAATCTGTATGCTTCTTGTTCTACTG